>CAXBPJ010000385.1:0-2359 GCA_963977325.1 uncultured Brevundimonas sp.
CGGACGTACATGCCCATCTGTCCCTGGAAGGCGCACAGGCGGCCGAAGGCCTGGGCCGCGTCGCCCTCCTCTCGCTCGATCAGCCTGAAGCCGTCCTTGCCGCCGACGACCCAGGGGGCCGGGGCGAAGGGGGCCAGGGCCTCGGACAGCACCACCGGACCCGCGCCCGGACCGCCGCCGCCGTGGGGCGTGGAGAAGGTCTTGTGCAGGTTGATGTGCATGGCGTCGACGCCCAGGTCGCCCGGCCGCACCCGGCCGACGATGGCGTTGAAGTTGGCCCCGTCGCAGTAGAAATAGGCCCCCGCCTCATGCGTCAGGCGGCTGATCTCCAGGATGTCGCGCTCGAACAGGCCGCAGGTGTTGGGATTGGTCACCATGATGGCGGCCACGTCGTCGCCCAGCTTGGAGGCCAGGTCGGCCACGTCGACCCGGCCGTCGTCGGTCTGGGCCACCTCGACCACCTGATAGCCGACGAAGGCGGCCGTCGCGGGATTGGTGCCGTGGGCGCTGGTCGGGACCAGCACCTTGTTTCTCGGATTGTCGGAGCGGAGGCCGTGGCCGGCGGCGCGGTGGGCGGCGCGGATGGCCATCAGGCCGCACAGCTCGCCGTGGGCCCCCGCCTTGGGCGACAGGGCCACCGCCGGCATGCCGGTCAGGGTGGTCAGCCAGTGGGCCAGGCTGTCCATCAGCTCCAGGGCGCCCTGCACCGTCGACTGGGGCTGCAGGGGATGGATGTCGGAGAAGCCCGGCAGGCGCGCCATCTTCTCGTTCAGGCGCGGGTTGTGCTTCATGGTGCACGAGCCCAGCGGATAGACGGCCAGATCGATGGCGTGGTTCTTCTGCGACAGGCGCACATAGTGGCGCATGGCCTCGGGCTCCGAGAGGCCCGGCAGGCCGATCGGATCGGCACGGACGAGGTCGCCCAGATCGCCGCCATCCGTCTTGCCCCAGCCGTCGCCCTCGAAGATCAGGGCCTCGTCCTGCAGCAGGCCGCGCGCGCCGGTCAGGGTGGCGGGCTTTGAGTCCACTTTGTCCAGTTTGTCCACTTGGTGCGGGGTGGTCGGACGGCCGATGGTGTTCATGGTGCTCATGATCGGGTTCCCATTGCCGTCATCCTCGGGCTTGACCCGAGGATCGGATGTTGTGCGGCCTGTGCGTCAATGATCTTCGCACCGGCGGGTGACGGCGGTTATAATAGGGTTCACGACAACACCGCCTTCAGCCCGTCGGCCAACGCCTCGATATCCCCGTCCGTCGTCGTCTCGGTCGCGGCGATTAGCAGCACGTCGTCCATGCCCGCGCCGGGGTTCAGCCGGCCGTAGGGTACGCCGGCCAGGATGCCGCGCTCGGCCAGGGCGTCCACCACCTCGCTCGCGTCCTTCGGCAGCCGCACCGCGAACTCGTTGAAGAAGCGCGGGGTCAGGACCTCGACGCCCGGCACGGCCGCCACGGCGTCGCGCGTCGCCACGGCCGCCTCGTGGTTCAGCAGCGCTAGCCGCCGCAGGCCCGTCTCGCCCAGCAGGCTCATGTGGATGCTGAACGCCAGGGTGCAGAGGCCGGAATTGGTGCAGATGTTCGAGGTCGCCTTGTCGCGGCGGATGTGCTGCTCACGCGTCGACAGGGTGAGGACGAAGCCGCGCCGCCCCTCGGCGTCCACCGTCTCGCCACAGTAGCGGCCGGGCGTCTGGCGGACGAGCTTGTCGCGGGTGGCGAACAGTCCGACGTAGGGGCCGCCGAAGTTCAGCGCATTGCCGATCGACTGGCCCTCGGCCGCCACGATGTCGGCCCCCATCTCGCCCGGCGATTTCAGCAGGCCCATCGACACCGCCTCGGTGACGACGACGATCAGCAGCGCGCCGGCCGCCTGCGCCGCCTCGGCGATCTTGGAAACGTCCGTGGCGGCGCCGAAGATGTTCGGGGTCTGCACCACCACACAGGCGGTGTCCGGTCCGATCTGGCCGATGACCTCGGCCTCGGCGTCCACCGCGGGCGCCAGCACCTGGGTCTCGACGCCCATGGCGTGCACCACCGTCTCGGTCGCGGCGACATAGTGCGGGTGCACCCCGCCGGAGATCACCGCCTTGTTCCGCCGCGTCACCCGCGTGGCCATCAGCACGCCCTCGGCCATGGCGGTCGAGCCATCGTAGAGCGAGGCGTTGGCAACCGGCATGCCGGTCAGGTTCGCGACCTGGGTCTGGAATTCGTAGAGGTACTGGAGCGTGCCCTGAGCGATTTCGGGCTGATACGGCGTGTAGCTGGTCAGAAATTCCGAGCGCTGGATGATGTGATCCACGGTCGCCGGCACATGGTGGCGATAGGCGCCGGCCCCGCAGAAGAAGGGGACGTCCCCGGCCACCAT
>CAXBPJ010000386.1:0-2349 GCA_963977325.1 uncultured Brevundimonas sp.
CAGCGGCCGGCTCACCGCGTCCCCCGCCAGCCGGGCTGGTCGGCCAGCGCGCGCAGCATGAGTTCGGCCAGGTTCCGGCGCGTCGCCGCGTCGGCCCCCGCCTCCAGCCAGCCGGCCAGGGTCGACAGCCTGGCCCGCGTCGCCGCGTCCGGCCGCACCCGCGCCGGCCGCCGCCAGCTGCCCAGAGCCTCGACCACGAACGGATCGACATAGACCAGGGTCCAGGCCTTCGCCCCCGCAGCCAGCTCGAAGTCATGGGTCCGCATCGAGGGCACGAAGACGACATCGCCGTCACTGAGATCCAGCCGCTCGCCCTCGACCACGAAGGCGCCGCGCACCCGGTCGAACAGCACGATCTCGGCCACGTCATGGAAATGGGTGAACCGCCCCGCCTCGCCCGCCTCGGCCCCCAGCGCCACGGCCGAGGCCGAGGCCTCCATGCCGGGCGGCATCTCGACAGGTTCACACAGCGCCCGATCGGACATGGCCCACCCTGACCCGACCGGGCACCGATGACAAGGATTCGACAGACTTCGCGCCGGTTCACGACAGCCCCCGCCCTCGCCGAGCGCCGTTCCCGCGATAGGCTGCCCTAAGCAAACAGCCCCGGCGCCCGCCATGCCCCCCTATGACATCGACAGCCCCTACTCCCTGTCCCCGGACGCCATCGCCGCCTTCCGCCGCGACGGCTTCGTCAAGCTGAAGGACGTCTTCGACCGCGAGGGCCTGGAATGGTTCGGCGACCAGATCACCGCCCAGACCATCGCCCTCAATACCGAGACCCGCCCTCTGCACGAGCGCGACACCTATGACCGCGCCTTCCTCCAGGTCATGAACCTGTGGGAGTTCGGCGGCGCCCCGAAGGACTTCGTGTTCGGCCAGCGGCTGGCGCGGATCGCGGCCGAACTGCTGGGGACCGAGGGCGTGCGCCTGTATCACGACCAGTCGCTGTACAAGGAGCCCGGCGGCGGCATCACCCCGGCCCATGCCGACCAGTACTACTGGCCGCTGTCCAACGACCGCTCCGTCACCGCCTGGGTCCCGCTCCAGGCCGTGCCGCGCGAGATGGGGCCGCTGGCCTTCTACGCCGGCAGCCAGAACGCCGAACTGGGCCGCGACCTGCCCATATCAGACGAGAGCGAGGCCCGGATCACCGCCGCCATGGAGGCCCAGGGCTTTCCCATCGTCGATGAGCCCTTCGACCGGGGCGAGGTCAGTTTTCAGCGCGGCTGGACCTTCCACAAGGCCGGGGCCAACGTCTCGGACCGCCCGCGATCGGTGATGACGGTGATCTACATGGACCGCGACGTGCGCCTGGCCGAACCGACCAACGACTTCCAGCAGGCCGACTGGGAGAAATGGGCCCCCGGCGCAGAGCTGGGCCAGGTCATCGACACCCCCCTGAACCCCGTGCTGTGGGAGCGCGTGTCGTGATCAATCCTTTCCGCTCATCCCCGCGGAAGCGGGGATCCAGTGCTTTCAACAGCGCCGCATACGAATGTCGCACTCCACGAGCGACAAAAAGGACGGAAAAGTTCGGGATCCCCGCTTCCGCGGGGATGAGCGGGATCGTGGGTGCAGTTGGCGCCGCCCTGCTGATCGCCACCCCGGTCGCGGCCCAACCCCCCACCCCGCCCGAACCGCACGAAGAGGTCTTCTACCACGTCTTCAACCGCTCGATGCGCGACTCCAACGGTGACGGCCACGGCGACATCCAGGGCATGATCGACAGCCTGGACTATCTGAAACAGCTGGGCGTCACCTCGATCCTGCTGACGCCGCTGTATCCGTCGCACCTGTACCACAACTATTTCGCCTCGGATTTCGAGGGCGTCGATCCCGAATACGGCACGATGGAGGACTACGCCCGGCTGGTCGCCGAGGTGAAGGCGCGCGGCATGAAGATCTATCTGGATCAGGAGATGCAGTACGTCGCCGACGACCATGTCTGGTGGGCAGAGCCCCTGGCCGACCGAAACTCCCCCTACACCGACTGGATCCTGTGGGACGACCGCGAGGGCGGCCTGGCCGAGGAAGGCCCGTTCGGCCTGCGCGCCGCGCGCAACTGGTCCGGCCGCACCACCGGCATCACCACGGTGAACCTCAAGAACCCCGAGGTGAAGGCCTATTTCGATCGCTACTTCATGAGCTGGGTCGATCCCAACGGCGACGGGGATTTCTCGGACGGCGTCGACGGCTTCCGCATCGACCACATGATGGACGATCTGGACAACAAGGGCCTGCTGACCGACCTGTTCGACGACTTCTGGATCCCGCTGTTCAACACGCTGAAAGCGGCCAATCCGGACCTCCTGATCCTGGCCGAGCAGTGGGACTGGGGCTACGGCG
>CAXBPJ010000387.1:0-2346 GCA_963977325.1 uncultured Brevundimonas sp.
TTCGGGCGGTAATTCCGGCGCCGCCTCGAACACGGGCGACATGGCCATCGGCGCGCCCGAGGGCGCGGCGGTGACGGTGGTGGAATACGCCTCGGTCACCTGTGGCGTCTGCGCCGCCTGGAACCGCGACGTGATGCCGGCCTTCAAGGCCAAATATGTGGACACCAACCAGGTGCGCTTCGTGTTCCGTGAACTGCCAACCGCGCCGCAGGACGTGGCCGCCGCCGGATTCCTTTTGGCTCGCTGCGCGCCGGAAGGCGAGTATTTCAACGTCGTCGATCGGATCATGCGCGCCCAGACCGACTGGCAGGCCGGCACGCCGCCCCTGACCTCGCTGCAGCAGATCGCCCAGGGCGTCGGGCTGAGCCCCGAGGAGTTCCAGTCCTGCGTCACCGACGAAGACGCCCTGCGCGCCCTGAACGAGCGCGTCGATCAGGCTCGCGCTGACGGGGTGACCGGCACTCCGACCTTCATGGTCAATGGCGAGAAGGTCAGCGACATCACCTTGGAGGGTCTGTCGGCGGCGATCGACCCGCTGCTGGCCGCTCAATGATCCGCCGGGCGCTGTTCGCCGGCGCCCTGGCGCTGGGGCTGTTCGCCGGCGCCGTCTCGGCCCAGGCGCCGGATCAGGCGCTGGAGGGCGACCGTACGACCGGCCGCGCCGACGCGCCGGTGACGGTCACCGCCTATCTGTCGCCGACCTGCCCGCATTGCGCCGACTGGTTCACCTCGGACTGGCCCGCGTTCAAGGCCGCCTATGTCACCCCCGGCCGGGTGCGGATGGTGTGGCGCGAACTGCCGACTTCGCCGCAACAGCTGGCCTCGGCCGGGATCATCATCGCCCGCTGCGCGCCCGCCGACCGCTACGAGGATGTGCTGCAGGCCCTGATGTCCGGACAGGAGGCGATGTATGCGACGCGTCAGCCGGGTCCGTGGCTTCAGGCCGCCGGCCAGGCCGCGGGGCTGGACCAGGCCGGGATCGACGCCTGCCTGGCGGACGAGGACAATCTGGCCGACCTCAACGCGCGCCTGGCCCTGGCCCAGGCGGATCAGGTCCGGGGCACGCCCAGCATGCTGGTGAACGGTGAAAAGCTGGCTGATCCGCACCTGGCGTCTCTAAGAGCCCCCGTCGATGCGCGCCTCGGCGCGTCGCGCGCCCCCTGACGACCGGCCGGTGGAGTTCCAGCGGCTCAGGCTGGCGGGCTTCAAGTCCTTCGTCGACCCGGCGGAGTTCCGGATCGAACCCGGCCTGACGGGCATCGTCGGGCCCAACGGCTGCGGCAAGTCCAATGTTCTGGAGTCCATGCGCTGGGTCATGGGCGCCAACTCCGCCAAGGCCATGCGCGGTCAGGGCATGGACGACGTGATCTTCTCAGGCAGCGGCGGGCGGCCCAGCCGCAACCACGCCGAGGTCACCCTGACCATCGACAACGCCAGGCGGCGCGCGCCTCAGCCTTTCACCGACGCGCCGGTGCTGGAGGTGTCGCGGCGGATCGACCGCGGTCAGGGCTCGACCTACCGGGTCAACGGCAAGGAGGTGCGGGCGCGTGATGTGCAGCTGCTGTTCGCCGACGCCTCGACCGGGGCCAATTCGCCAGCTCTGGTGCGTCAGGGGCAGATCTCCGAACTGATCGCCGCCAAGCCGCAGAACCGCCGCCGCATCCTTGAGGAGGCCGGCGGGGTGGCCGGGCTTCACACCCGTCGCCACGAGGCAGAACTGCGCCTGAGGGCCGCTGAAGCCAATCTGGAGCGGCTGGACGACATCGCCCGCGAGTTGGAGACCAGCCTCAACCGGCTGAAGCGCGATGCGCGTCAGGCGGAGAAGTACCGGAAGATCTCCGCCGAGATCCGCGCCCTGCAGTCGGCCCTGCTGCACGTTCGGTGGAACGACGCGCGGATCGCGACGGAGGCGGCGGACGAGGCCCTGACCCACGCCGAGCGCGAGGTGGGCCGGACGGCGGAGGCCTCGGCCCGCGCCCAGACGGAGGCGCTCAGGGCCCAGGAGGCGCTGAAGCCGGCGCGGGAGGAGGACGCGGTGGCCGGCGCCCTGCTGCACCGCGCCAGCCTGGAGCGCGACCGGCTGGACATGGCCGAACAGGCCGCCCGCGCCGAGGTGGAGCGACTGACCGCTGAACAGGCGCGGATTGGCGCCGACATCGAGCGCGAGACCGATCTAGGCGAGGACGCCCGGCGCGAACTGGCGGCTCTGGACGAGGCCCTGGCGGCGGTGGAGGTCGAGATCGCGGGGGCGCCCGAGCGCGGCCCGGCGCTGGAGGCGGCTCTGTCGGACGCCGAGGCGGGGCGGGCGGCGGCGGACGCCGAGGTCGTTTTCGGCCAGCTGGAGCG
>CAXBPJ010000388.1:0-2328 GCA_963977325.1 uncultured Brevundimonas sp.
CGACCTGCAGGGAGGCTCCTATCTGCTGCTTGAGGTGGACACGGGCGAGCTTCAGCAGAGCCGGGTCGAGAACCTGGTCGAGGACGCCCGGGTGACCCTGCAGGAAGCCGGGGTCGGCGTGGCTTCGATCGCGCCTCAGGCCGACGGCGCGATGATTACCCTGTCTGACGCCTCGGGCCAGGACGCGGGCGTCGAGGCGCTGCAGAATCTGGTGCGGCTCGGAACCCAGGGCGTGGCCGACCGGGCGGTCCAGCGCATCGGCGATAACCGCATCCGCTTCACCTTCACGCGCCAGGCGCTGGACGCCATGGGCCCCCAGGCGGTGGATCAGGCCATCGAGGTGGTGCGTCGCCGGGTCGACAGCCTGGGCACCCGCGAGCCCTCCATCACCCGCCAGGGCGCCAACCGCATCGTCGTCCAGGCGCCGGGGGAGAGCGATCCGGCCGAGCTGGAGCGTATCATCGGCCAGACGGCTCAACTGACCTTCCAGATGGTCGACGTCGACAACTCCGTCGCCGAGGCTCAGGCTGGGCGGATCCCCCCGGACGCCGAGCTCCTTATGAACGAGGATCTCGGTCAGCCCATGTTGGTGAAACGCCGTGTGCTGGTGTCAGGCGAGAACCTTACCGACGCTGACGTCGGGATGGACTCGAACCGGCGCACCGCGATCGATTTTCGCTTTGACGGTGAAGGTGCGCGACGGTTCGGAGAAGTGACCAGCCAAAACATCGGCCGACCCTTCGCCATCATCCTCGATGGACAGATCATTTCTTCGCCGACGATCATTTCCCCGATCCTCGGTGGGAGCGGACAGATTACCGGCAACTTCACGACTGCCGAGGCGAGTGAACTCGTCAATCTCTTGAGAGGCGGCGCCTTGCCGGCGCCGTTGAACGTCGAGGAGCGCCGGACGGTGACCGCCGAGCTGGGCGCCGACGCCGTCGCGGCGGGGGCTATCTCCACGGCCGTCGGCGCGGTGATCATCGTCGTCTTCATGATCCTGGCCTACGGCTTCCTGTTCGGCGGCATTTCCGTGATCGGCCTAGTGCTGAATGGACTGCTGATCGTGGCCGCCATGTCGATGACCGGGGCGACCCTGACCCTGCCCGGAATCGCCGGCCTGATCCTGACCTTCGCCGTGGCCGTGGACGCGAACGTTCTGATCTATGAGCGGATGCGTGACGAGGCCCGGTCCGGCCGGTCCGTCATCGCCTCCATGGACGCCGGGTTCAACAAGGCGATGGGCACCATCATCGACGCCAACCTGACCACCCTGGTCGCGGCCATGATCATGTTCGTGTTCGGCGCGGGCCCGGTCCGCGGCTTCGCCTGGACGCTGACCATCGGCGTGTTCACCTCCATGTTCTCGGCGGTGATGGTCGCCCAGCATCGATCGTCGCTTGCTTTTATCCCGGCCTTAACATGGGCATCGACTTCCGGGGCGGCGCGTCGCTCGAAGTCTCCAAGCCCGCCGGCCAGGTGCTGGATCTGGGCGCCGTGCGCGAGGCGGTGGGCGAGACGGGCCTGGGCGACGTGCAGGTCCAGGGCATCGACAGCGAGTCCAACGCCATCGTCCGTTTCCAGATTCCCGAGGGCGAAGACCAGTCCGCCGTGGTCCAGAGGGTCGAAGCGGCGATTTCCGAGGCGGTCGGCGAGGTGACCTACTCGGGGGTCAGCGTGGTCGGCTCCAAGGTGTCTAGCGAGCTCTTCACCTCGGGCATGTTGGCCCTGGGGTCGGCCATCGTGCTGATGTTCCTCTACATCTGGTTCCGGTTCGAACCCCAGTTCGGCTTCGGCGCCATCGCCGGCCTGGTCCACGACGTGATCTTGACGTTCGGCGTGATCGCCCTGTTCCGGCTGGAGTTCAGCCTCAACATGGTGGCCGCCATCCTGACCGTGATCGGCTATTCGATGAACGACACCGTGGTGGTGTTCGACCGCCTGCGCGAGAACCTGCGCAAGTACAAGACCATGCCTCTACGCGAGGTCATCGACCTGTCGATCAATGAGACGCTCAGCCGCACCATCATCACCGGCATCACCGCCATCATGGTGCTGGCCGCCCTGGCCTTCCTCGGCGGCGAGGCCCTGTTCGGCTTCTCCATCGCCCTGATGATGGGCATCATCATCGGTACCTATTCGTCGATCTATGTCGGCACGCCGATCATCCTGCTGTGGGGCGTCAAGCGCGGCGCGGCCGTCGAGGAGGCCGAGCCGATCAAGCTGGGCATGGCCAGCCGGCCCTGACGGGCGTGGCCGACGTCGATCTCGACGCGCGTGTCCGCGAGGTCGACGTCGACCGCTGGCTGGCCAGTCGGCTCGTCGCCG
>CAXBPJ010000389.1:0-2327 GCA_963977325.1 uncultured Brevundimonas sp.
ACCGAACAGATTGGGCCCGGTCATGTTTGGGCCGCCCTCGACGATCGTGTGACAGGACCGGCAGCGGGCGAACACGCGTCGCCCGTTCTCCAGATCACCGTCGCTGTAGGGCGCGGGCAGAGAGGCGAGTAAAGCCTGTCGCTCAGCATCCGTTTTCTCGCGCGCGGGGGGCGACGGGGCGGCGGTCTCATCGCTGGAGTCGGAGCAGGCGGCCAAGGTGAACACCAGCCCTGCGACCGCGACAGGACGCAAGGTTGATGTGCGCCATGAGGGCGAGACACGTTTCCACATAACGGCGGCTTTCAACCTAGGCAGGAGACTCGAGGCGAGATAAGGTCCAGGCCAACGGGGCGGGGGTCAAGCCGATGATGTCGTGGACGGTTCGCGGGCGCGCCGTGTTGCTGGCCCTGCTCGTGGCTCTTGCCGCTGCGCCGGCGGCCGCTCAATTGCCGGCGATGCGGGACCGCCCCTTGTCGGCGGCGGAGCGGACACGGTTGCAGGCCCTCGAAGGCGATATCCAGAGGATTTCTCGCGCGCGGAACACGTCGGCTGCCGCCGTGCGGACGATTGCGGGCAAGCTCGGCGCCCGGCTGACCACCACCGATCCCGCGCAGATCATCCGCCTGATCGACGAACGCGCCGGGGAACTGGCCGAAGCCAAGACCCGGATCGGGGCGCTTGAGGAGCAGCTGGTTCAGCTGGATTCGATGCGGCTTGCGCGGGCGGTGTCGCCGCTGCTGGAAGCTGCGCAGACGGCGATCGACGAAGGCGTTTTGGACCTCGCCGAAGCTAAGCTGGCGGCGGCTGCGGACCAGTTCGGCTCCGCGCGCGCCAATCTGGAAGGACAGCTTGAGGCGGTCTCCACGCAGGAGGCCAGCGTCCTGGCTCAGCGGGCGGTCGTCCGTAGGGCGGCGTTCGACGCGCTGGGCGCGGCGGAGCTTTACGCCCAGGCGGCGGCCCTGATTCCCGCCGAGAACCGCGAGCTGCGCTGGCGGTATCTCAAGGGGCAGGGTGATTCCCTGACCGAAGCCGGAGGGGACGCGGGCGACGCGGCGATCCTGACACGCGCCGTGGCGGTTCTGCGCGACGAAGCTCTCCCGCTCGTGTCGAGGGAGGAGCGGCTGAACGACTGGCTGGAGACGCAGGACGACCTGTCGCACGCTCTTCGGCGCCTGGGAGGCGTCAGCAACGATCCGGTCATTGTGGCGGAATCAGCCGCCGTAGCGCGCGCGGCGGCCGATGCGACTCCCGTTGAGGACGAAGATCATGACGCTCGGCGCTTCCAGCTGGCCGCCGCGCTGTCGGACCAGGCGGCGGTGGGCAGCGACATGGCCGCGCGCGACGAGGCCCTGGCCATATACAGCGACCTGCTGCCGCGGGCGGAAGCGCCGTCTGCGGCCGTCGTCATGAACTACGGCGTCATCCTGGCCCGGACCGCGTCCGTCAAACGGGATGCGACGCTGGCGCGGTTGGGCGCCGATACCATGGCCCAAGCGGCGGCCAGCATTGATCGCGAGGCGGAACCGCGCTTGTGGCGACAGGCCCAAAGCAATCGCGCGCTCGCCCTCGGGCTCGTGGCCAGCCTGACCAACGACGCGGCTGCGCGACGTGAGGGTATCACCGTCCTGGAGCAGACGCTGGCCGCAATCGACCGCGAACAGTTCAACGACGCCTGGATCCGCCTGCATGGCGAACTGGCCAGCGCCTATGGTCAGTTGGCCGTGGCGGAGGGAACCGAGGGGCGCACATCCGCGGAAAAGGCCGTCGAGCATGCACGCACCGCGACCCAGGCCGTTGACGCCAAGGCTAGCCCGGCGCTGTACACACGCAGCCTCTATTTCGAAGGACAGGCCATCCGGACCGCCGCCGATCTGCAGCCGGACCTGTCGAACTACGACCTGGCGCTGGCCACGTTCGAGCGGGCGCGGGCCATTTCGACGGCCGATCGCAATCTGGGCGAATGGGCCGAGCTGACCGCCTGCATGGCTGAAACCTGGCTGCAGAAGGCCGCGCGTCTGTCAGGCGCCGAGCGCGAGGCGGCCCTGGATGCGGCTGAGGCCCATCTCCAGGAACTGGAGCCGCGACTGGCCACGATCAATGACGCGGGCATGGGGCCGCGCATCGCCAACGCCCGGGAGGCCGCCCGGATCATCGCCGCGAGCTGAAGGCTCAGCCCGGAGAGATCATCTTCTCGGGCCGAACGGCCTCGTCGAACTCCGCGTCGGTCAGATAGCCGCCGCCAACGGCTTCTTCGCGCAGGGTGGTGCCGTTCTTGTGGGCGGTCTTGGCGATCTTGGCGCAGGCGTCGTAGCCAAGCTTTCCGTTCA
>CAXBPJ010000390.1:0-2326 GCA_963977325.1 uncultured Brevundimonas sp.
TCCAGGAACAGCAGCTCCGGGTCCAGCGCCAGAGCGCGCGCCAGGCCGGCGCGCTTCTTCATCCCGCCCGATAGCTCGGCCGGTTTCAAATGGTGGCTCTCAGGGCCCAATCCGACCATGGCGATCTTCATTTCAGCGAGGTCGCGGATCACCTCGCGGGACAGGTCGGTGTGCTCGACCAGGGGTGAGGCGACGTTCTCCAGCACGGTCAGCGACGAGAATAGGGCGCCTTGCTGGAACAGCAGTCCGGTCCGTTGTTCGATCTCGGCTTTTTCGTCGCGGTTCATCTCGGCGCGATCGACGCCAAACAGCTTGACCGTGCCGCCCTCGGGGTCCTTCAGGCCGACGATGGTGTTCAGCAGCACGGTCTTGCCGGTGCCCGACCCGCCGACGACGCCTAGAACTTCGCCCTTCTCGACGACCAGATCGAGGTCTTCGTGGATCACCCGATCACCGAACTGGCTGAGCAGGCCCTTGACCTCGATGACGGTCACATCGCCGTCGTCGTCGAGGCGGACGTCGGGCTCTTCCGGCCGGGCTTCGGTCATACGCCCAGCTCCAGATAGATCAGGGCGAAGATGGCGTCGAGGAAGATGATGGCGAAGATGGCCTGGACCACCGCCGCCGTGACGCGTCGGCCCAGGCTCTCGACATCGCCGGCCACCGCCATGCCCTGTCGGCAGCCGATGGCCGCGACGACAATGGCGAAGACCGGCGCCTTGGACAGGCCCACCAGCAGGTGGGTGAACATGGTGCCGTCTTCGTACATCCGCTGGATGAAGAAGGCCGGCCCAAGCCCTAACTGGCTCCAGGTCACCAGCATGCCGCCGAACAGCCCGGCCAGCACGGCGACGAAGGTCAGCACCGGCAACATGATCAGCAGGGCCGCCAGACGGGGGATGACCAGGGCTTGAAAGGGATCGACGCCCATGACGTTCATGGCGTCGACCTCCTGGTTCATGCGCATCGATCCGATTTCGGCGGCGAAGGACGAGGCGGACCGGCCGGCGAGGAGCACCGCTGTGATCACCACCGCGAACTCGCGCAGCACCGACACGCCGATCAGCTGGACCGCGAACACCCCCGCCCCGAACTGCGTGAGGAGATCGGCGCCAAGAAAGGCGATCACGGCGCCGATGAAGAAGTTGGTGACGGCGATGATAGGCAGCGCGTCCAGACCGGCGCGCTCCATCTGGCTGACCCACGCGGGCCAGCGGATCTTGCCGGGCGCCACGATGGCCCGGCCCATGGCCACCAGAAGGCGGCCCAGAAAGGCCATCGACAGGATCATCTCCGACCAGACGTCGTGCACCCCCCGCCCAACCCGGGCCAGGGCGCGGATCATCCAGGGGCTGCGCTGAGGCGGCGGCGCCTGCTCACGCTCCAGCTTCTCGACCATGGCGTAGACGCGGCCGGCCTCGGGCCGGTCGGACCACGCGTCGCGGGGCAGATGAACACCCGACTGCACCAGGGTCAGGGCCCCGGCGGTGTCGAACCGGCCCAGATCGTTCAGGTCCAGACCGCCGACCTCGACGCCCTCCAAACGGCGCGGCAGCTGGCGCGGCGCGTCGCCCAGTTCGGTCGCGGTCCAGTCGCCACGCAGGGCGAGCACGGTGGATCCGCCCTCGCGGTCGCCGCCCTCTTCCCCCACGTCGAACTGCGCGCGCGCCATTGACCCTCTTTAGCCGATCCCCCCGCCTTGGCTAGCGGTCCGTTCCCGCAAAGCGCGCGGCGTGGCGCGAAGTTCACAGCAGGCGGCGAACCGCCTTCAGGTCTTCTACGAAGGCCGCCCGCTCGCGGACGCGCGCCGCTTCATCCGGCAGGCGCAATAGGTATGAGGGGTGAACGGTGATCAGGCCGGTCGAGCCATCTTCGAGCGACAAGGGTCGTCCGCGCTCTTTCGTCACCGCCGGCTTGCGGCCGAGAACACCCAGCCCCGCCGTCCCGCCCAAGGCAAGAATCACCTTCGGCTTCACCAGCCCGCGTTCCTGATCCAGCCACCAGCGACAGGCGGTCACCTCACCGGCGTTCGGCGTCTTGTGCAGGCGGCGCTTGCCGCGCGGCTCGTGCTTGAAATGCTTCACCGCGTTGGTCACGTACACGTCGGCGCGGTCGATCCCAGCGTCCTCAAGCGCCGCGTTGAACACCTGGCCCGCCGGCCCGACGAAGGGTCGTCCGGCCAAATCTTCCTGATCGCCGGGTTGCTCCCCCACCACCATCAGCTTCGCCTGTCGCGGTCCCTCTCCGCAGACGCCTTGGGTTGCGTCGCGCCACAGCGGGCACCGACGACAACCTTGTATCGCGTGGTCGAGTTCGGGGAGGCTGG
>CAXBPJ010000391.1:0-2321 GCA_963977325.1 uncultured Brevundimonas sp.
TGGACCGAACCGCCGCTCCGCCATGGGTCTCGGCCTCGGCGCGGCCGCCGGATTGGCGACCGCGACGCCCGCGCTTTCGAGCGACCAACGCACCGTCATGGTCTCGACCTGGGACTTCGGCGCCGCGGCCAATGTCGCCGGCATGGCGGAACGCGCCAGGGGCGGCACGGCGCTGGACATGGTCGAAGCCGCGGCCCGGGTGGCGGAGGCGGACGTCAGCAACAGCTCGGTGGGTCTGGGGGGACTGCCGGACCGCGAGGGCCGCGTCACCTTGGACGCCGTGATCATGGACGACCGGGGTGGGCTCGGCGCCGTCTGCGCCCTGGAGGACGTCGTCCACGCCGTTTCGGTGGCCCGCCGGGTCATGGAGAAGACGCCTCATGTCATTCTTGTCGGCCAGGGCGCGCGCGATTTCGCCCTCGCGGAGGGGTTCGAGACCACAAACCTGCTGACGCCTGAAGCCGAGGCCGCCTGGCGCGCTTGGCTGGTCGAGAGCCGCTACGCGCCGCGCGCCAACAGCGAGAACGCCGACTGGCGCGCGCGCCGCGACGGCCGCCCCGGCGACGCCTCGGATCACGACACCATCGGCGTGCTGGGCATCGACGCCCAAGGGCGGTTGGCCGGCGCCTGCACCACCTCGGGCATGGCCTTCAAGATGCGAGGCCGGGTGGGCGACAGCCCCATCGTCGGCTCCGGCCTCTATGTCGACGCCGAGGTCGGCGCGGCCACCGGGACCGGCGTCGGCGAGGAAATCCTCCGCGTCTGCGGCGCCCATTCCGTGATCGAAGCGATGCGCGGCGGCGCCGATCCAGAAACCGCCTGCCGCCTCACCCTGGAACGCCTGGTGCGCCTCCGCGGTGCGTCTCTAGGAGAAGCTCAGGTGGCCCTTCTGGCCCTCGGCCGCGACGGCCATGCCGGCGGGTTCGCCCTCAGGCCCGGCTTCACCTTCGCCGCCACCGATGCCTCAGGCCGCACGGAGGTCCGCTTCGCTCCCGCCCTATTTCCCGAGACCTGAATGACCACCATCGAGACGTCCCGCCTGATCCTGACCCCCGTGGCCGTGACCGACTTCGAGGACCTGGCGCGCCTGTGGAGCGACGCCGACTTCACCCGCCACATCATGGGACGCGGTCTGTCGGAGGAGGAGGTCTGGTTCCGCCTGTTGCGCGATCTGGGCCACTGGGCGGCGCTGGGCCACGGCAACTGGTCGATCCGGTTGAAGGGCGACGGCGCCTATGTCGGCAGTGTCGGCGTGCTGGACTATCGCCGAGACCTCGATCCGCCCTTCGACGCGCCCGAGCTCGGCTGGGGCGCGGCGCCGGCCTTTCAGGGTCAGGGTCTGGCCAGCGAGGCCCTGCGCGGCGCCCTGGCCTGGTGCGATGATCGGCTCAAGGCGCCCCGAACCGTGTGCATGATCGCGCCGGAGAACACGCCGTCAGTCCGCATGGCGGAACGCGCCGGCTTCGTCCGCTATGGGCAGGCGACCTACAAGGGCGCGCCGACCTGGCTTTTCGAGAGACTGGCCTAGCCCCAGAGGCTGCCGTTCAGGGTCGCGGCATGATCGATCCAGCCAGACCCCGGCATGAACGGATCGACTTCCCACAGCGCACCGTCCGGGATCAGCACTGTGAAGGCTTCCAGCGGTCCCACCCCGCCGGGGCTGAGATCGGGATCAAACACCGGATCGGTCCAGCGCACGTCGATCAGGGGCGTATCCGCGGTCGGGCCTTCGTCGGCGAAACTGGAGTCCCCTGAACCGGGAAAGGGCCCCTCGAACGTCGGAGCGGATGGCCCGACCGGCCTGTCGGCCTCAACGATCGGGGGCAGTGTGTTGGGAACGAAATCATCGACGTGGCTGAACCGCTCCATGAACGGGCGCGCCGTCTCCGACATGTCCCACACGTCCTCGAGCCGACGAATCGCCGGAATGTCCATCCAGACGAAATCGGAAAAACCCTGGGTCGGAATCAGGCCGCCCAGACTGCGTGCGAAGATCGTCATGCGTGGCCCCTCCTTCCCCGTTCACAGCTTTAGCCTAACAGCGTCATCGGACGCAACCAGTGCTCGCGCTTCCGCGCCGTCAGGATGCCGCGGCCGCCTCCCATTCCAGGAAGTCCGGCTGGCTCAACAGGGTCTCGACAAAGGCTCGCGCCGTCCCGTCGTCGCCCAGCGCCTCCAGGCTCCACCCATAGTGACGGATGCGCGCCGCCACCGGCGTGAAGAAGGCGTCGGCGATCGACCATTCGCCGAACATATAGGGCCCGCTCGTTCCGAATCGGGCGCGCGCCTGGCCCCACAGGTCGATCAGCCGCTTCAGGTCC
>CAXBPJ010000392.1:0-2313 GCA_963977325.1 uncultured Brevundimonas sp.
CGGTTCGCCGGCTTCATAGGCGGCGCGGGCGGCGGTCCAGGTCTGGTCAGAGCGGGCGCGGTACATCCGGGCGGCATGGCACGCGCCTGCGTCAGGATCGGTCGCGGGCGCTCACGATCGCGTCAGCGTGGCAACCGATCGCCCCCCAACGTTAGATTGCCGAAGGGAGTTTGATGTGTCGCAAGACGATGATGTGACGGACCTGGGCGAAATCGTGGTGGTTGGTCAGCGACGGCCGCCGGGAAGCACCGGACCGTATGGCGCCAGCGGCCCGAGCGGCCCTCCCACCGAGCAGCAGGATGTTTCCGAATACCCTAATCAGGGCGTCGACGGACCCGCCCCAAATCCCTGCGCCACTCCTGAAGGTGCGCGGGAATGGAATGCTGATGCGGCGGCGGCGCGTGCGAAGAAGGAGTTTGAGCGGTTGGCTGCAGAGCGTGGAGACGACGGGCTCTATTCGCGAGAATAGCACGCTTTTCTTTACGAGGATCCGTCAGGCAACGTCTATCTAGGGCCGATCGAGGCAGGGTGGATCAATGGTGTGAATCCCAATACAGCGGGCCAGACGCCGGACAACGTTATAGGCTATGTGCATAATCACCCTGGTGGTGGGCTTACCCCATCCGGCTCTGATTGGGCTAATTTTGACGCGCTGTTCAACTGGGTAGAGCAGTACTCAGCCGGCGGCTTCGCGCGCGCCAGTATGCTGCGCCAGTACATAATCGCGCGAGATACGACCGATCCCAACTCAGAAATGATGATCAGGGTTTACAATAACAGCTCCTCACGCCAAGGCGAAGCCACAGGTCCCGAAGTCAACCCGAATGGTTTGCCATGTCCATGATCGTGACAGCGCTGGCGCTAGCGATAATACACGCACAACCGTGGCCGCCTGTTGATTTTTCAGCAGTGCGTGTTGACGGGCGGTCGGCCAGAGCGGTGGTGGTCGCCGAGAGCGGTGGGACAACGAACACCTACACGATTGTGGAAGATCGTCGTAGGGATGGCACCCACTGGCTGATTGAACGGCGCGGTTTGGATGGGCGGACAGACAAGGCGGATGCCGGTGGGTGTCCCGCGGTGTATGGTCTCGCGCTGCGACTTGAGAGGATGCCTTGGCCCCGCGCAGAAATCCGCAGCCCAGCGGCAACCGCTCCTGACTTGTTCATTCCGCCGCCGCTGAATTTGGGCCCGACCCATAGCCGCTTTGCCTTCTGGGCTCGGGGGTGGGTCGAAAATGACATTCCCGCAGAGATGACCTTAACCCACGCGGGCGAAGGCCCGATTGCAGACTGGGTCCGCACGGCTGAAGAGGAGCTGGTCGACTGTTGGAAGGAGGGCGAGCCCTCTGCCGATTGATTCGAGGTCCTGAAGCAGAGTTGCTGGGAGGCACGCAGGCCACTCTATAGCTGTTCACCGCAACCAAAAGCCTCAGATTTCACGGAGCCCCCGCCGCCCCGCCCGTCGCCGCCATCACGGCCGCCTCGGGTTCGCGGAAGTAGCGGTCTATGCCTTCGGCGACGGCGCGCATCAGGCGGCGGCGGCGGCGGTCGTCGGTGAGGGCGCGCTCGTCGTCGGCATTGGTGATGAAGCCCATCTCCAGCAGCACCGCCGGGACGTCGGGGGCCAGCAGCACGGCGAAGCCGGCGTCGCGGTGGCTGCGACGCAGCAGCGGATGGTCCGCGCCCTCGATGTGGGTGAGCAGAACGCGGGCGAACTGGGCCGAGCGGTTCTGGGTGGCGCGCTGGGTCATGTCCAGGAGGATGCGGTTCACCGAGGCGTCGTGGCCGGGGAGGCGCATCTCGGAGGTCCAGTCGCCGCGTGACGTCACCTCGCGCACGGCGCGGTCGGCGCCCTGTTCGGACAGGGTGTAGACGCTGGCGCCCCGGGTCTCGGGCGAGCCGCCGGCGTCGGCGTGCAGGCTGATGAACAGATCGGCGTCGGCGTTGCGGGCCACCTGGGTGCGGCGGCTCAGGGCGACATAGCGGTCGGTGTCGCGAGTCAGGATGACGCGGTAACGGCCCATGCGCTCCAGTTCGGTCTTCAGCTGTTTGGCGGCGTCGAGGGTGACGGCCTTCTCCTGGACTTGGGAGCCGAGCGCGCCGGGATCATTGCCGCCGTGGCCGGCATCGATGACGATGACGGGACGCTCGCGGCGACGCTCGGGCCGGCTTTCGCGCACCGAGCGCACCGGCGTGATGGGCGTGGCCGCCGTGGCGTCAGGGGCGCCGATGGCTTTCACATCGACGACGTAGCGGAAGTGGTCGATCCCGTCGCCGGGCGGCAGCAGGAAGCGGCGCTCAATCTCCACCG
>CAXBPJ010000393.1:0-2313 GCA_963977325.1 uncultured Brevundimonas sp.
ACGCCGGCGGCGGCCAGGAACACCACTAGGTCCTTGAACTCGCCCGCGCCGTGGCCCGCTTCCATCCGGTCTCGTCTCCTTGAATTCGATTGAGGTTGCGACACTGTGCCGCCTCGGTCGGCCGGGAGCGAGGAAAAATCTCCCAAAATCCGCTGATCCGTCTAAAGATTGCGTCGGGAACAATCTGTCGCATTGGCTGGCGCAAAGCCGGTGCTAGTCAGCCTGCATGGATGATATCCACACCTTCGACTGCATCGCGTCTTCCGCCAGCCTGTCGGACGCCGCGCGGCGAATGGGCCTTTCAACGGCGGCCGTGAGCCGCCGGCTGGAGGCGCTGGAAAGCCGCCTGGGCGTACGCCTGGTCACCCGCACCAGCCGCCTGTTCCGCCTGACCACCGAGGGCGAGCAGTTCCACCGCGACTGCAAGCGCATCCTGGCGGACCTGGCCGAGGCGGAGGAAGCCGTCAGTCGCGGGGCGACGACGCCGCACGGCCTGCTGCGCATTGCGGCGCCGATCTCCTTCGGTCGGCGGCGCCTGGCGCCGCTGTTCGCGGAATTCCGGCGGCGTAATCCCGGAGTCGACCTGCAGCTGGTTCTGACCGACGGCGCCGACGAACTGGGTCGTGAGGAGTACGACGCGGTGATCCGCATCGGCGCACCGACAAACGGCGAGTTCGTGGCCCGGCGCCTGCTCAAGGCGAGGCGCGCGGTCTGCGCTTCGCCCGACTATCTGGCGCGATGCGGGACGCCCCGCGCCCCGGCCGAGCTCGCGGGGCACGACGCCATCGTCATCATGCGCGACGGCCGCCTGCTGGATCGCTGGATGTTCGATATCGACGGCGTGATGCAGTCGGTGACCGTCAGGCCCGCCCTGTCGACCAACAACGGCGAGGTCGTTCACGAATGGCTGCTGGCCGGAGCCGGCATCGGGATGAAGTCGCTGTGGGATGTGGGTGACGACCTGGCGTCCGGCCGCCTGATTGAACTGTTTCCCGACACCCTGCGAGAGCGGGCCGACATCTTCATCGTCTATCCGGACCGGCGGAACCTGCCCTTGCGAGTGCGCGCCCTGATCGACTTCCTGTCAGCCGAGCTGAAACAGGCGAGCGCGCCGTCCGAAGACGGCGCGCCGGCCCTGCGTCGGGCCTGATCCGACATTTCAGGGCGTCGCTCCACGACACGCGCCCCATCCGGCCGCGACCGGACCCGATGCGAACGGCGCCGTCACTCGGGCATCAGCACAGCGTCGATGCCGTGAATGACGCCGTTGGACTGGGCCAGATCCGGCGTCGTCACCGTCGCTGTGCCGCCGGCCGCGTCGGTGATCGTCACGGTCGAGCCGGACACATTGACGGTCAGATCCTCGCCCTGAACGGTGGTGACCGTGGTCGAGCCACCGTTGGCCTGGGCCTGGGCGACGATGTCGGCCGCCATCAGGTTACCCTGAACGACGTGGTAGGTGAGGATGCCTTCCAGCTGCTCCTGCTGCGCCGGCTGGGTCAGGTTTTCGACCGTGCCGTCAGGCAGAGCGTCGAAGGCGGCGTTTGTCGGCGCGAAGACGGTGAAGGGACCGGGGCCGGACAGGGTTTCGACCAGACCGGCGGCCTGCACCGCCGTGACCAGGGTCGAGAAGTCGGGCGACGCCTGGGCGGCCTGAACGATGTTGGTCGAGGCGGCCGGCTCGGCGGCCATCGGGTCGCCGGCCATGGGTTCGGCCGGGGTGGCGGGCTCGGCGGGCTCCTGGCTGCAGGCGGCGGTGGCGAGGCCAAGACTGGCGGCGGCGATGAGGGCGAGGCTGGAGGTCTTCATGAGAGTCGCTTCCTGTTCGGTGAACGTCGGGAACCTTGGGAGGTCACGGGTCGGTAAAGGCCGATCACGCGAACGCGATCCTTCAAACCAGCTTTGCGAGAGCCTGCGACGGAGCGCGCAGTCGGCCATGATCTGGCTGCGAGTCTTGCGGCGATTTCATGCGGTTGGCTGCATCTGGAGCAGGGGGCCGGCGGCTCCTGTTCGCGTATCCGGGAGTCCTCATGCGCCAATTCGCCCCACCCGCCGCCGCCATCATGGCTTTCGCCCTCACCCTGTCCGCCGCGGCGAGCCCCGCCATGGCCCAGCGACCTCCCCAGACCACCGCTGTGGTCAAGGCCGGCGACCTGTTCGACGCCGAGCAGGGCCGTATGGTGGGTTCGCGGGAAATCCTGATCCGGGGCGACCGGATCGTGGAGGTCGCCGCGTCCGTTTCCGCGCCGCCGGATGCGACGGTCATCAATCTCAGCCAGTGCCGGGTAATGCCGGGCCTGATCGACGCCCACA
>CAXBPJ010000394.1:0-2295 GCA_963977325.1 uncultured Brevundimonas sp.
CTCCCGCCGCCCGTTCCGTCTTCAGCAGGACGAGTCGGAGGTCAGGCCGCAGGTCCAGCCATCCCACCAGTCGTCGGCGGAGTCGCGCACGGCGCCGATGTAGTCGACGGCCGTGAAGGCGCTGTTGAAGGTGGTCGGGTTGGTCGCCGTCACCGCGTTCTCATTGGCGCCGTTGATGAACATCTGCGTCAGGGTCGAGGTCCCGTTGGCGGTATTGTTCGATCCGGCGTTGAAGAAGGCCGCCGTCGCCGAGGCGCCGATCGAGGAGGCGCTGTCGGAGAAGGGTGTCGGGCAGGAGAAGTACACCGAGTTGAAGGTCGGATTCGCCGCCGCGGTGTTGGCGCCGTCGATGCGCAGGCAGGCGCCGCCGGTTCCCATGCGGGTGACGACCGAGTTGAGCAGCAGGAAGTCCGTGCCCGAGTTCAGGATGATGTTGTCACCGCCTGCCTGACGGTGAACCAGGGTGGCGTTCGACACCTGCGGGAATGAGCACAGGGCCGGATTGCCGGCGCAGCTCATTTCGAAAATGCGGTCGCCGCCGTTCTCACGCTGAATGGCGATCAGGAACTGCATCGTCCCCTGCCAGCCGGTGTCGGTGTCGAAGCTGTCGTCGTCGATGCCGGTGAAGACGATGTGTTTCAGGTTCACCCGACCGCCGAAGTTCTCGATGCCGTCGTCCGAACTGTTGTGGACCTGGACATATTCGACCGTGGTGATGCCGTTCAGCTCATTGCCCGGCAGCCCCTCGAAGCCCGGGTGCATCACCCGGACGTAACGCAGGCGGCCCGAATTGTCCGCCGGGGTGGCGCCGCCGTAGAAGGCGTTGGTGCCCTCCACCTGGGCTTCGCAGGCGATGTTCGGCGGGGTCACGCCGGCCGGGCAGGCGTTTGTCGGGGCGCGGCCGAGGATGACGATGCCGCCCCACTGGCCGATCGAGTCGACGCCGGTCTCGCCCAGCACGCTCTGGCGGCTGGTGAAGATCACCGGATTGTCGTCCTCGCCCTCGGCGAAGATCTGCGAACCGCGATTGACGACCAGGAAGTCGGCCCCGCTGGAGCCGAAGATGGTGACGCCCGGCTCGATGGTCAGGATCCCCTGCGCACTGCCGGCGCGCGGCGCGGATGGATCCGGCCCACGGTCGGTGCCGACATCGGTGCGGCCGCCTAGAGAGTAGATGGTGCCGTCCCGCTCGGGCACGACCAGATTGCCCGTGATGGTCGCGGGCAGCTGGCAATTGCGCAGGTTGTTGATGACCCCGACGTTGGAGAAGCCGGTCGGGCAGTCCGCTGCGGCGCCGCCCCCGTTACCGCCGTCGCCGCCGCCGCCGCCATTGCCGCCACCGCCGCCGCCGAAGCCGCCTTCACCGGGCGAGGCGACTTCGGAACTGCCGCAGGCGGCGAGGGCCAGCGTCGCCGCGCCGGCCAAGAGAAACTTCGTGATGCGAGACATAGGTGGGTATCCCCGGCTGAGACATTGCGATCACGGAGCCGCGCTCACCGTCGACCCCCGACCCGCCCCATGCCTAGGCTTTGCAATAGTTGAATGACAGGTTTCGTGACGCTTTTGCTGAACATATTCAGCAGGCTGACGTAATAATTCAGTCGTATTCGCAGATGCGACCGCAAGGCGTCCAACGGCTTTATTGAGCGCTAACCGTGGCTTCCAGCCTCTGACCGCCTCTCATGTAAGTCAGCGCCACAGGCCGTCCCATCGCCAATTCGTCCGCCAGTTCCTGCAGACGTTCCGGGTCGTGAAATTCCATGCCGTTGATCGCCAGGAGGGTATCGCCAGGCCTCAGACCGGCACTGGCGAGCGTGTCCAGCTTGGCCCCGGACCGCCAGACGAATCCGCGTTGTGATGCGCCAGACGGCGTCGCCCGCAATGCCGACGCATACGGCGCAGCGTCACCCGAGGCGCGCGGGCCGCCCTGGACGACGGACGGCGACGACGTCGCTGAAGACACAGCCGTTGTGGTCTGCGAAGCGGCTGCGAGTTTCCAACCGCTCGGTGAGTCAGGAGGCGCGGTGAAGCCGATGCGGTGCAGCCCCCCCCCGCTCGCAACCATCACATGGTCGCCGGAGATGCTGGCCAACAACCCGCCGCCGGGAGTGGGTTCGCCGAGCCGGACCGTGACCTGGCGATCGTCCTGAACCGCCAGGATGGCCGTTGAGCGCGCGCCATCGATGCGCACACCATAAAGCCGCAACGCCGGCGGCTCGACCGGCCCCGGAGTGTCCGTGGACGTCGGCGAGAAAGCGATGTCCGCGCGGGGCGCCGCCAGGCCGGACTCGACGA
>CAXBPJ010000395.1:0-2291 GCA_963977325.1 uncultured Brevundimonas sp.
CAGGTGGTGTGTGTTGGTGGCGAAGATCAGGGTCAGGCCCAGGATGGTCAGGAAGGCCGCGAGCGTCGATCCCGGTTGGGCCTGCATCGGATTGGCGGTCTGGGCGAACCCCAGGGTGGTCTGCAGCGACACGATTTCACCGGCCACGGCCAGCGAGCTCAGCAGCATCCGCAGCATCACCCCGATGGCCAGGCCGGTCAGCACCTCGCGAATGACCCAGCCGACCATCCCGCCGACCGTTTCGGGCAGGCCGGGCAGGGCGCCGCCCACCACCGGCCACAGCACCAGCGCCACCAGCAGGGCGAGCGACAGGCGCACGCGCGGCGGGATGTAGGATTCGCCGATGCCCGGCAGGCTCAGGAAGATGGCGCCCATGCGGGCGAAGATCAGACCGCCGGCCCAGACCTGATCGGCGGTGGCGTAAGGCTCCACCCTACATGCCCGCGATGCGCGCGGTCATCTCCTGGAAGAAGCCGCCCAACAACGCCCCCATCAGCGGCAGGAACAGCAGCAGGGAGACGAAGATGGCGATGATCTTGGGCGCGAAGATCAGCGTCGCCTCCTGAATCTGGGTCAGGGCCTGAAACAGGCCGATGACCACGCCGACGACCAGGCCGACCAGCAGCACCGGCGCGCACAGCTGAATGGTCAGCCACAGGGCGTCGCGCCCCACGTCCAGCACTTCCGATCCGCTCATTCCGCCGACCTCAACCACCTACGCGTACCGGGCAGAAAATGCCGGGAGTAGGGTTAACGGGGGGCTAATTTGCGTCGTCGGGCGACGGTTCAGACAGGCCCGAGTCCGGTTCCGTCGGTTCCGGTTGCGCCTGTTCATCGGCTTCCACGGCCGCCTTGATCTGTTCGTCGTTCAGCGGAGCCTGGCCCGACCGCGCCTGGGCGATCAGGGTCGCAGCGGCCTCCGCGCCTGCCCCGCCGTGAGGCGCGTTAGACAGCGGCTCTAGCAGCGCGACCGCCTCATCCGCTTCCCCGGACTGGATCAGCGCAGAAGCGAATCCCAGCCGTATCGAAGCCAGTTGCGGGGCTAGCGCGAACGCTTGCCTCCAGGTCTCGATATCGTTGGCCGTGGGATAGTCGTCGGCCGCTTTTCGCGACTCCGCGAGAAGCTCCAGTGTGTGGTAATTCTCCGGTTCCGCTTGGTAAGCTCTCGCCAGCAGGGCGCGCGCTTCCCTGGTGAGAGTCAGGTCATCGTCACCGTCCACGCTCGCGCGATGCAGGATGGACGCCGCCAGCCACTGCAACGCTTCGACGTCGTCCGGGTGGGAAGCGAGATATTGATTCAGCAGCGCCTCGCCTTTCAGGCGGTCGCCAGTGTGGGCCTCGGCGTGGCCCAGCAGTTTTTGGGCGAAAGGCGAGTCGGGATAGCGAGCGGTGCGCTGGCGGATTTCCTGCATCGACCGTTCGCGCTCATCACCCGTTCCCATGCCGGCTTTGGCCCGTTGCGCCAGCAGCAACAGCTCGCCTTCGACGCGAGGCAGGGTCGTCACCTCGATTTCGACCGGAGAGGGCGCGAACTCGTAGCGGAGGGCTGGGATGCGACCCCGAAGATAGTTGCGAACGGCCTGGGTCAGCTCTCTTGTGGACAGGCCCGTGGCGGCCGTCATAGCCGCGACCGGCTCGTCACCGCGTGCGACAGCGTTCACAAAGCTCTCCAGCTGCGCGTGTCGACCGGGGTCGCTCATGAACCAATGTGTCAGCGCCCAAGACACGGGATAGTAGGTTGCGGCGTCTGCGGATCGGCGGATGTCGGAGGGCCGCTTGGTCAGCAGATCCTCCAGCCGAATCCAGTCGGCGCCGAACAGCCAGTAGGCCCGCTCGGCGCTGGCCTCGCCGATCTCCACCTGATCGTCGCGAATGTCGGCGGTCATGTAGTATTCGGCCAGCCCCTCGATCAGCCAGCCGGGATATGCGGACATGGCGCCGGTTTGATGCGACAGGTGGTGCACGTATTCGTGGAGCAGCACGAACTCGCTGCCCCGGCCCCGCTGAGCCACCGCGAAGATATCCTCTCCCGCCGGCATGTAGAAGCCGGCGACATTGGAGCCGACCCGCACCTCTCGCTCGGACCCCTCGCTATAGACGATGAAGCGTTCGCTTTCCGCACGTCGCCAATCCGCGTGCGCGGGACTTGCGACTGTCAGGACAGCGAGGGCGACCCCAAGGATCTGCAGACGTTTCACGGCAATTCCACCCGAGATCGAAACGGAGGCCGCAAACCTAGCGTGTCGAGCGTGGGCGGAGAACCCGAAGAACGCGATCTCAGGCGGCCAGAC
>CAXBPJ010000396.1:0-2290 GCA_963977325.1 uncultured Brevundimonas sp.
TCGCCCTCCCGCCAATAGGAGCTGATCTGCAGGATGGCCGGCCCGCTGAGGCCGCGATGGGTGAACAGCATGGCCTCCCGAAACGCGCCCTTCCGAGCCCCCTGCCCCGCTCGCGCCTCGACCTCCACCGCGACGCCGGCCAGCGGCGTCAGCCGCTCCAGCAGCCCGGGCTCGAAGGTGAGGGGGACTAGGGCGGGCCGCGTCTCAACCGAAGGCAGGTCGAACCGCCGCGCGACATCATAGGCCCAGCCCGTCGCGCCCATCTTGGGGATCGACTTGCCACCCGTCGCCACGACCAGGGACGAACAGGCGATCGTCCGGCCGTCGCTGGCACCGAGCCGGAAGCCCTCGCCGTCGCGATCCAGCGCTTCGACCGCCGTCCCCAGCCGCAGTTCGCCGCCCGCGGCCCGCAGGTCGTCGGTCAGCATCTGCACGATCTGCTTGGCCGAGCCGTCACAGAACAGCTGGCCCAGGGTCTTCTCGTGCCAGGCGATACCGGCCCGGTTCACCCGGTCGATAAAGTCGTGCTGGGTGTAACGCCTCAGCGCCGACAGCGCGAAGCGCGGGTTGTTCGACAGAAAGGCGTGCGGCCCCACGCCCAGGTTGGTGAAGTTGCAGCGGCCCCCGCCCGAAATCCGTATCTTCTCGCCCGGCGCCCGCGCGTGGTCCAACACCACCACCGACCGCCCTCGCCGCCCAGCCTCGATCCCGCACATCAGCCCGGCCGCCCCGGCGCCGACGACGCAGACGTCGAAGTGCTCCCGAGGTCTGGCCCTCTGGGCTTTCGTCGGGAGTTCAGGTCTAACCGCGTCCATGAAAATCCGCTGCGAGCATGTGGGCGATCGGCTCATATACCGCTTCACCCCCGATCATACCGACCCGCGTCGCATCGGCCGGGCTCGGATGGTTGCTCGACGCATTACGGTCAAGCTGCCGCAGCCAATCGCGCGCCCCCACGCCGACCTCCTTGCCTTGGCCGGTTTCTTGATCGTGGCGCCCTTCGTGGGACCAACCCTGACCTTCGGATGGCGGGTCAGTGAACGCCTGCGGTCCTTGTTGGCCACCTACGGGGTCAGCGAACCCAGACGAATCGTAGCCAAGGATTTCGTGGCTCCCCGTGCCCGGCCCGACGCGGGACGCCCAGGGTTGGCCTTCAGCGGAGGGGTCGATTCCCTGGCGGCGGCGGCTCTGCTTCCAGAGGCATTGCTGGTTCATGTCCAGCGCGCGCGCCTGATTGGGGGCATCTTCCATCCTGCGGCGAAGTCGGAAGGCGGGCGGGTCGCTGTGGAGGCCATGCTCTCACGGGGATGGGGGGCCTTCAGCTGCCCCTCCGACCTGGAATTCGTGCGCCGCCCACCAGGCTTCGCGGATCACATGGCCTGCGCCGTGCCGCTGATTCTGCTGGCTGACGCCCATCGTCTGGACGCTTCCGTGTACGGCACGGTGGCCGAGGCCGCCTATCGGTTCGGCACGGATCGTTATGTCGACGCCGGAAGTCGCGGCGCCCTCACGCGGATATTCGACCTGTTCGAAGCGGTTGGTCTGCCGTGCATTATGCCCTTCCTGGGCGTCAGCGAGGTCGGCACCCACACCGTGCTGCGGGCCTCGGGCCTGGAGCCGCTGGCCAGCTCCTGTTCGCACGGCGCGGCCAAGGCTTGCGGCGTCTGCCAAAAATGCTTCCGCAAGAGCGTCACTCAGGCCGCGCTAGGCGACCCTTGGCCATCATCGGATCGCTTGGATGCGATTCTCAAGGATCCGCAGGTCCGCGAACATCTCGCCGCCGCACCGATCCGGCTAGAGAACGTCTTTTCCTTCGCCATGGCTCGTTATGACGGCGCCGATCCTCGGCTGCTGGCCCTGAAACGGCGTGTGCGCGGCGGCGAGGTCGATCTCGACTGGATGCGTCGGCTGATCCCGGGTTCGCTCGATCATGTGCCGGGCGATTACCGACCGAGGCTGGAGGCGGCGCTTCGGAACCACCTGGGCGAGATGAGTTCGCAGGACGTCTCCGCCATGAGGGGCTGGTCATCCCGGAGCTTTATCGAAAGTCCGGACGGCCGGCTCCGCCATCAGACGTTCGTGGACGAGGTCGGCCTGTAAAGACTGGCGCGGTCCAGCGGCAAGCCGCTGGCGCCTGGCCGCCGCTTCTGGCCCACCGTCTGATAGACCAGCACGGCGCCGCGCTCGAAGCCCTTGGCGAACAGGGCGAAGTAGATTTCCCACAGCCGGGTGCGGGCCTCGCCGGCCTCGATCACCGCCTGGGCGCGGTTGTCGGCCAAGCGCCGGCACC
>CAXBPJ010000397.1:0-2265 GCA_963977325.1 uncultured Brevundimonas sp.
CCAGGTGGCGGCGGTCATCGGACGACATGAACATCTTGCCGGCGGCTAGACCCACGCGCAGGGCGACCTCAGCGGTCATGGGGTGGCTGTTGGACCGGCCGCGAATGCCATCCGTGCCGAAGTAGCGACGCTGAGCCAAAATTCCTCCTTTTCGCCCGGTCGCCGCGAATGCCGCAGCGAAACCTTGCGAAACGCCTTTTCAGATGCCCCTAACGCCTCAATCGCGTATCGGGTCGCTCCCCTTTTCCGGGTGAGCCGCGCGGACCAGCGGCATAGACCCGAAGACGCCGCCGTGCCAAGCGGTCGCAGGCGCGTCGCGTCCCCAGTGAGAGGTGTTTTTCATGTGCGGCATCATCGGCGTCACCGGCACCGGGCCGGCCGTTCCCCGGCTGATCGACAGCCTCAAGCGGCTGGAATACCGGGGCTACGACTCCGCCGGGGTCGCCGCTCTCGTGGACGGGAAGATCGAGCGCCGTCGGGCGCCGGGCAAGATCCGGGCGCTGGAGGAGGTGCTGGCCGAGGAGCCTCTGGCTTCGACCATCGGCATCGGCCACACCCGCTGGGCCACCCACGGCGCGCCGACCCGCCCCAACGCCCATCCGCACAAGGCCGGCCGGGTGGCCGTGGTCCATAACGGGATCATCGAGAACTTCGCCGAGTTGAAGGCCGAACTGGAGGCTGCCGGCCGCGTGTTCGAGAGCCAGACCGACACCGAGGTCGTCGCCCACATGATCGACGCGGCGCTGGAGAGCGGTCTGGAGCCGACGGCGGCGCTGAAGTCGGTGCTGGACCGGCTGACGGGCGCCTATGCTCTCGGGGTTCTCATCGAGGGTGAAGACGAGCTGCTGCTGGGCGCCCGACGCGGTAGCCCGCTGGTCGTCGGCTGGGGCGAGGGCGAGATGTATCTGGGCTCCGACGCCCTGGCGGTCGGGCCCTTCACCCAGAAGATAAGCTATCTGGAGGAAGGCGATTTCGTCGCCATCGACCGCTCCGGCGCGCGAATGTTCGATGCCGAGGGTCAGCCGGCGGAACGGCCGATCGTGCAGGTCTCGGCCTCGGCGGCGATGGTCGAGAAAGGCAACTATCGGCACTTCATGGAAAAGGAGATTCATGAACAGCCCGACAGCGTCCAGCACACCCTGGCGGCCTATCTCGACCTGGCTGGGATGAAGGCCAAGGCGGTCGAAGGCGTGGATCTGGCCAAGATCGGGCGCATTCAGATCATCGCCTGCGGCACCGCCTTCTACGCAGGCGAGATCGCGCGCTACGCCTTCGAGCGGCTGGCCGGGCTGCCGTGCGATGTCGAGATCGCCTCGGAATTTCGATATCGCGAGCCGGCTGTGTCCAAGGACACCCTGGCGGTGGCCGTCAGCCAGTCGGGCGAGACGGCCGACACCCTGGCCAGCCTGACCTGGTGCAAGCGTCAGGGGCTCAAAACCGCCGCCGTGGTCAATGTCCACACCTCGTCCATGGCGCGCGAGGCCGACGCCCTGTGGCCGACCTATGCGGGGCCGGAGATCGGGGTGGCCTCGACCAAGGCCTTCACCGCCCAGGTGGCGGCCCTGCTGTCGCTGGCCGTGGCCGCCGCCTCAGCTCGAGGCCGGATCGCCCCTGAGGAGGAGGCCCGGCTGGTCAAGGCGCTGTTCGAGGCGCCGCGCCTGATCGCCGAGACCCTGGCGGACGATTCCGACCTGCGCGACGTGGCCCAGGAGCTGGCCAAGGCCACTGACGTGCTGTTCCTGGGCCGGGGCCAGATGTTCCCCCTGGCCATGGAAGGCGCGCTGAAGCTGAAGGAGATCAGCTATATTCACGCCGAGGGTTACGCCGCGGGCGAATTGAAGCACGGTCCGATCGCCCTGATCGACGAGGCGACCCCGGTGATCGCCCTCGCTCCGCTGGACGAGGTCTTCGAGAAGACCGCCTCCAATCTCCAGGAGGTCGCAGCGCGCGGCGGGCCCGTGATCATGGTCACGCCAGAGGGCGCCGAAACGCCCCACGGCGCAGAGGTGCGGCGTGTCGGCGTGCCCGACTGCGACCCCTTCATCGCGCCCCTGATCCACGCCATCCCGGTGCAGCTGTTGGCCTATTACACGGCCGTCCAGAAGGGCACGGATGTCGATCAGCCGCGCAACCTGGCCAAGTCGGTGACGGTGGAGTGAGGCCCCGCTAGTCTTCGGCGTCGAGCGCGGCTTTCAGCGCCGAGACCTGCTGGCCGATGACGCCGTCGACGGGGCCGGACAGCGCGCCCAGGCCGTGGCCCTCCAC
>CAXBPJ010000398.1:0-2260 GCA_963977325.1 uncultured Brevundimonas sp.
TCCTCTTGAAGCCGCCCTCGCCCGCTGGAGCCACCGGCTCGCCGCCTGGGGCGCCGCGCTGAACGTCGTGGCGCCGGATCAGGCCGAGACCTTCGCTGGTGAACTGAGGTCGAGCGCGCTGCTCGGCCACATCGCGCCCGGCGCCCAAAGGCCACACGGCGCCCGCATCCATCCCTTGTCTCCGGACACGCTGCCCCCTGAGCCTGAAGGCTCACCCTTGATTCTCAGTGATCCGGAGGCCGCCCGGCGCGTGGACGCCCTGGCCGCCGACCTGGCCCGCGCGCGCCTGGCCGATGCGGCGGCCGCGGCCGTCGCCGAACGGCTGGCTGATGTCGTCGAGGCCGTCCGACGCTGCGACGGCTCGGCATCAGCCTGCACCGACCCGGCCCGCAACCCGGCCCTCGCCCGCACCGCCCAAGCCGCGCGGGCCGCCGGCGCCGACGACATGGCCATCCTCGACGCCGTCGCCGGACGGGCCCCGACCACGACCGGCTCGGTTTTCTCGATCTCGCGTCCCGCCCTTACGGTCATCCTCGGCGAGCGCGACCTGATCGCCTCGGGCGACGCCGAACTGGCCGCCCGCGCCCTCCTGGCCGATCAGGGTGTTATCCTCACCTTCAGTCCCGAAGACGTCCAGGCGCTGTCCGACGCGGAAGCCGCGCCTGTCATCGCCCTCGATCTCGAGACCCTGACGGACCCCGACGACCTGGAGGCCGCGACCCGATTGGTCACCCTCGCCCTCGGCGTCGAGGTTCTGACGCGCTGGAGTGACACGGCGGAAGCCGCGCGCGCCCGGTTCGAACGCCGCCGTGTCGTCCTGGCCCTGTCCGGTCTGGAAGCCGTCCGGCTGCGCGCTGACGGGACGGATGCCGCCGACGCCGCCGTCGCTCTGGTCTCGGCCACAGCCGCGGCCACCGCCTCCGATCTTTCGGCCAGCCTCGGCATGCCGCCCGACTGCGTCCGTGAGGACGTCGCCGCCGCTCTGGACGAGCGTCGCCGCGCGGCCGCAGCCCTGTCCCACCCGATGGGCCAGCGCGCATCGGCCCTGTTCAAGGCCGCCCACGCTCAGGCGAAGAAGACCGGCCTCGCGCTGTCCGTGGGTCTCAGCGAGCCCGACGCCGACACCGCCCTGCGGCTCGGCCGCGCGGCCGGCCCCGGCCTGCTGACCACGCTGGAAACCGCCGACGGCGAGGTCGAGACCATCCTGTCGCCCGGCGTCGCCGAGGCCATTCGCCGCCTGGACGGCCACCCGGAGGCGGCGCGACTATGGCTGGTCGGAGAGCGCACCCTGGACGCCGCCCCGGCCTTGGCGGAGGCGCTGGCCGAGCGCGGCCTGACCGCGCTTGAGTTGGAGGCCGTGTCCGACGCCCTCGACACCGCGCCCGACCTGCGCCGCGCCGTCAGCCCGGCCGTGCTCGATCCCGGCTTCTGCCGCGACGTACTGGGACTGAGCGCCGAGGATTTGGCCGATCCCGATATCGACCTGCTGGATCGTCTGAATATCCCGGCCGCGGTGCGCTGCGACGCCGAGGCCGTGCTCTTTGGCCACCCCGACCTGTCCGACTGGCCTCAGGCGCCGGAAGGTCTGGCCGACCTGCTCGCTCCGCAGGCCGAGGCCCAGGCCGCGATGCTTGACCGGTTCAGCACCGTTCCCGCGACCACGCCCCTCACCCTGTCGGGCGCCGTCGCGACCGCCGAGGCCGCGCGCCGCATCGCCGACGCCGCCCGCTCGGGCCGGCGCGCCGTGCGCGTGGTGCGCCAGCCCATGCCTCGCCTGCGCCTGCCTGAAGCCGCCCCTGACGCCCCGGCCGCGACAGCGTCTGTTCCTGAGCCCCGCGTGATCGAGCGCGTCGTCGAGCGCGACCGCACCCGCAAGAAGATGCCCGACCGCCGCAAGGGCTATATCCAGAAGGCCGCCGTCGGCGGCCACAAGGTCTATGTCCACACCGGCGAGTATGAGGACGGCGAGCTGGGCGAGATCTTCGTCGACATGCACAAGGAAGGCGCCGCCTTCCGCAGCCTGATGAACAATTTCGCCATCGCGGTGTCGATCGGGCTGCAGCACGGAGTGCCGCTGGATGATTTCGTGGACGCCTTCGTCTTCACCCGCTTCGAGCCCTCGGGGAAGGTGACCGGGAACGACTCGATCCGTTCGGCCACCTCGGTGCTGGACTACATCTTCCGCGAACTGGCGGTCAGCTACCTGGGTCGTTCGGAACTGGCCAACGCGGAGCCCGACATCGATTCCCTGCCCGAGACC
>CAXBPJ010000399.1:0-2229 GCA_963977325.1 uncultured Brevundimonas sp.
CCCCTCCACCACTTCGTGGTCCCCCTCCCCATCGCTGCGCGACAGGGAGGAAAGAAGAGACTCTTGCACTCCCTTTTCTCCCTCAACCCCCACCTTGCCCCATCCCCCCTTTTCCCCTATACGCCCCGCCTTTCCGGGCTTCGGTCCCGGTGCGGAACGTCAAAGGACGCGGGAAGTCATCCCCGTCGCCGCACAGGGAGCCATCGCCTCGGGGACTACCCGGTCCCTGGGCGCCGAACCCATCACAAGGGAATGACGCATGGCTCTCTATGAGCACACGGTCATGTCGCGCCAGGATATCAGCGCGCAACAGGCCGAAGCGCTGAACGACACCATCAAGGGCTTGATCGAGGAAGCCGGCGGCTCCGTCGCCAAGATCGAGTACTGGGGTCTGCGCAACCTCACCTATCGGGTGAAGAAGAACAGGAAGGCGCACTATTCGCTGCTCGCCGTCGACGCCCCCCCCGCCGCCATGGCCGAGGTAGAGCGTCAGCTGTCGATCAATGAAGACGTGCTGCGCTGGCTGACCGTCCGCGTCGAGGAGCTCGACATGGAGCTGTCGCCGCTCTTGGCCCGCCGCGAGCGTGAACGCGAACGCGAGCGCGAACGCGCGCCCCGCGAAGACGCCGCCGAAGCCGCGAACTGAGGATCGATCCCATGACCGACACGACTGCCCCCACCCCGGGCGCTCCGGCCGGCTCCGGCCCCGCCCGCCGCCCGTTCCACCGTCGCCGCAAGGTGTGCCCCTTCTCCGGCGCCGACGCGCCGAAGATCGACTATAAGGACGTCAAGCTGCTGCAACGCTACATTTCCGAGCGCGGCAAGATCGTTCCCTCGCGCATCACCGCGGTGTCACAGAAAAAGCAGCGCGAACTGGCCAAGGCCATCAAGCGCGCCCGCTATCTCGCCCTCCTGCCGTATGTGGTGAAGTGATATGAAGGTCGTTCTGCTGGAACGCGTCGATAATCTCGGCGCCATCGGCGACGTCGTCACTGTCAAGGACGGCTTCGCCCGCAACTTCCTGCTGCCGCGCGACAAGGCTCGTCGCGCCACCAGCGCCAACCTGAAGGCCTTCGAAGTCGAACGCGCCGCCATCGAGCAGCGCAACGAGAAGAACAAGGCCGACGCCCAGAAGGTCGCCGACAAGATCGACGGCCAGACCTACGTCATGATCCGTCAGGCCGGCGAAACCGGCCAACTCTACGGCTCGGTCGCCGGGCGCGATGTCGCCGAGGCCGTCCAGGCCGAAGGCGGCAAGATCGAGCGTTCGCAGGTCGTGCTCAACACGCCGATCAAGACCCTGGGGGTCCACGAGGTGCTGGTTCGCCTGCACGCCGAGGTCTCCGCCACGGTCAAGATGAACGTGGCTCGCTCGGCCGAGGAGGCCGAACGTCAGGCCAAGGGCGAGGACGTCATCGCCTCGCGCTTCGACGACGACCGCCAGGCGGCCGAAGAGCAGGCCAAGGACCTGTTCGAAGGCGGCGCCGGCCAACAGGATGGGCTCGGAACCGAGGCCTGATCGCCTCAGTCCTCCGTCTCGGATGATGATCAGGGCGCGCTCCATCCGGGGCGCGCCCTTTTCGTTTGCGGCGGAGCGTGCTCATCTCGCCGATATCGGAGGGATCATGCCCAGACCGCTCATGCTCACCCTGGCCCTGCTGGCCGCCTTGACTGCCGGTCCGGCTGCGGCCCAGACCATGCCGCTGAACGAATTCATCGCCACCGCCGACCGCATCCCCCGCAACCCCACCGCCCTTCTCCGCGCCGACTTCCGCCGGCTGCGGCGCGAGTTCGAAGGCGGGCTCAGCGCCGTCGCCCGCGCCCAGGGCGAGGCCCGGGAGGCCGGCCGAACCCCCGCCACCTGCATCCCCTCCGAGATCAAGCTCGACGCCGAGGACATGCTGGTCCGACTCAAGGCCATCCCCGAGCCGCGCCGCCGCGCCATGACCATCACCGACGGCGTCCGCGAGGTGATGCGCCGCCAGTACCCTTGCCCGGCTGCCTGACGATGTTCCGCCGAGCCATCGCGGTTCTCGCGGCCACCCTGTTCGCCCTCACGCTTGCCTGCCCGGCCCTCGCCCAGTCGATGACGGTGGCGACCTTCCTCACCACCGCCGAGCCGATCCCGCGTAATCCGACCTCCCTGGCCCGAGCCGACACCCGGCGCCTGATCCGCGAGGTGACCCGCTCGGTCGAGCGCCTCAAAGCCGATCAGGCCGAGGCCCAGCG
>CAXBPJ010000400.1:0-2229 GCA_963977325.1 uncultured Brevundimonas sp.
CATCCGCTCCTGGCTTTCCGACAGCATCATTTCATAGGCGGTCATGCCGATTTCGCGCTGGGGCACCTTGTCCAGATCCAGCTCGACGCCGACGCCGCCCTTGCCCGCCATCTCGACGGAGGAGGAGGTCAGGCCGGCCGCGCCCATGTCCTGAATGGCGGCCACGGCGCCCGACGCCATCAGCTCCAGCGTGGCCTCGATCAGCAGCTTCTCCGCAAAAGGGTCGCCGACCTGCACCGTCGGGCGCTTCGATTCGGACTCGTCGTCGAACTCGGTCGAGGACATGGTGGCGCCGTGGATGCCGTCGCGGCCCGTCTTGGAGCCGAAATAGACCACGTCGTGGCCCGCTTCCGGCGCGGCCGAATAATAGATCTCGTCGGCGCGGGCCAGGCCGACGCACATGGCGTTGACCAGGATGTTGCCGTTGTAGCCCCGATGAAAATTGGTCTCGCCCGCCACGGTCGGCACGCCGACGCAGTTGCCGTAGCCGCCGATGCCGGCGATCACACCCTTCACCAGACGCCTGGATTTCTCGTGCGACGGGTCGCCGAAACGCAGCGCGTTCAGCAGGGCCACCGGCCGCGCGCCCATGGTGAAGACGTCGCGCATGATGCCGCCGACGCCCGTCGCCGCGCCCTGATAGGGCTCGATGAAGGAGGGGTGGTTGTGGCTCTCCATCTTGAAGATGCAGGCGTCGCCGTCGTCGATGTCGATGACGCCGGCGTTCTCGCCCGGGCCGCAGATGACGCGCGCGCCCGTGACGGGGAACTTCATCAGCTGGGTCTTGGAGGACTTGTAGGAGCAGTGCTCGGACCACATCACCGAGAAGACCCCGAGCTCCACCTGATTGGGCTCGCGGCCCAGCCGGTCCAGCAGGACCTCGTATTCATTGGGGGCCAGGCCGTATTCGGCGGCCAGCTCGGCCATGGACTTGTCGGGAGCGCTCATGGGAGGCGCTTCTAGCGACCGCCGGGGCGATAGGCTACCGTCCCGCGCCCATGACCTGCGTTCGATTTCTCGCTCCGCTCGCCTTGGCGGCCTGCGCCGCGCCGTCGGCCACGGCCCAGTCCACGACCTACGCCGACGTCACCGCCACTCACCTGCCGGCCGCTGCGGAACTGCACGCGTTGGATGGCGTGTTCTTTGACGGCGACGGCGACGGCGATCTCGACTTGGCCGTGGCGGTCGAGGGCGAGGTCAACCCGCTGTACCGCAACGAGGGCGACGGTCGCTTCGTCCGGGTCGAAGGCGCGTTCGGGACCACGCCCCACGACACAGAGCATGTGAAGACCGACGATTTTGATGGCGACGGTCACGCCGATCTGGTCTTCGTCGCCGAGGACGACCAGACCCATCAGCTGTTCCTGGGGCGCGGCGACGGGGGCTTCCAGGACGCTTCGGATCGGTTGCCGGGACGCAGCGAGGGGAACGGCCTGGCGGTCGGCGATGTCGACGGCGACGGCCGCCCCGACATCGTCGTCGGTTCCTCGACCGGGGGAGAAGGCGGCGGTCAGGAGCTGCTGTGGCTGAGCGACCCGGAGCGGCCCGGCTGGTTCATCGACGCGACCCGCACCCATCTGCCTCAGGTCGAGGACGCGACCCAGGACGTGTTGCTGGCCGATCTCGACGGCCACGGCGATCTGGACATGGTGGTGGCCAATGAGGTCGGGCCGCCGCGACTGCTGGTAAACGACGGCGAGGGGCGGTTCTCCGACGCCTCGGATCGCCTCGAACCCGCCGCAGCCATGCACAGCCGCGAGGTCCACGCCCTGGACGCCAACGGCGACGGCCGCCTCGACCTCGTCTTCTTCAACCTGACCAGCAACAATCAGGGCTGGGAGTTCGACCCTCAGACCCGACTGCTGATCCAGGGCGCGGATGGTCGGTTCGTGGATGAGACGGCCGAGCGACTGCCGGCTCATCGCTTCTCCAGCTGGGGCGGCCAGGTGGTGGATTTCAACGCTGACGGCCATCCGGATCTGGTCGTCAGCGCCATCGCCGTGCCGGGCTTCGAGCCGCAACAGGTGCGCGCCTGGCGCAATGATGGTCAGGGCCGCTTCACCGATGTGACCGAGACCACCATTCCCGCCGAGACCGTCGGGCGCGGCTGGAGCATGGACGCGGCCGATCTGAACGGCGATGGCGTGCCGGACGTCTTCATCGGCGGCTGGGGAACCCAGGCCCGGCTGCTGATGTCGGGGGGCGCCGCCGAGTGACGCTGGCCTCCGG
>CAXBPJ010000401.1:0-2228 GCA_963977325.1 uncultured Brevundimonas sp.
TTGCCCTGGGACGCCGCCGACATTTCCTTGCCGATCAGGCCGAGCAGGGTCGCCTTCATGTTCAGCGGTGAGACGACCAGCGCCTCCAGATCCTCCGGCGTGGCGTAGCCGGTGACATAGTTGAACACCTTGGACGCATCGCGCCCCAGCACCGGGTCGCAGCTGAACAGGCTGAGATCGGTGTAAACGCGCGCCGTCTGCGGGTGATAGTTGCCGGTGCCGAAGTGGCAATAGGCGCGCAGCGCCTCGCCCTCGCGCCTGACCACCACGCTCAGCTTGGCGTGGGTCTTGTACTCCACGAAGCCGAAGACGACGTGGACCCCCGCCCGCTCCATCGCCCGGGCCCAGCGCAGATTGGCCTCCTCGTCGAACCGCGCCTTCAGCTCGATCAGGGCGGTGACGTTCTTGCCGTTCTCCGCCGCCTCGATCAGGGCCGCCACGATCGGGCTGTCCTTGGAGGTCCGGTACAAGGTCTGTTTGATGGCGATCACGTTCGGGTCGCGCGCCGCCTGCCTGAGGAACTGCACCACCACGTCGAAGCTCTCGAACGGGTGGTGGATCAGCATGTCCTTCTCGCGGACCGCCGCGAAGATGTCGCCGGCGTTGTCGCGCACCCGTTCGGGATAGCGCGGCTCATAGCCGGGGAACTTGTGCTCGGGATGGCCGCCGGGAATCAGTTCGGACAGCTGCGCCAGCCCCAGCATGCCATCGATCAGCACCACGTCCTGGGGCGCCGCGTTCAGCTCCTCGGTGATGAAGCCGCGCAGGTCGTCCGGCATGGACGCCTCGATCTTGATCCGCACCACGTCGCCCAGGCGGCGTTGCTTCAGCGCCTCCTCGAACTCGATGACCAGATCCTCGGCCTCCTCCTCGATCTCGATGTCGGAATCGCGGATCAGGCGCAGCACGCCCTTCTCCAGCACCTCGCAGCCGGGGAACAGATGGTCGATGAACAGGATCAGCAGGCTCTCGAGGGTGATGAAGCGACGCTTCTTCTTTGACCGCCCATCGGTCGACAGGGCCCAGAAGCGCCGCACCTGGGTCGGCACGGGCACAAGGGCGTAGAGGGTGCGGTTGTCCCGCTGGCGACGCAGCTTCAGCGCCAGCGAGAAGCCCAGGTTGGGCAGGAAGGGAAACGGGTGCGCCGGATCGATGGCCAGGGGCGTCAGCACGGCGAACAGCTGGCTGAGGAACTCCGGCTCCAGCCGTTCGCGCTCCAGCGGCGTGATGGCGTCCGGCCCGACGATCTCCAGCCCGATCCCGGCCATGGCCTTGCGCGTCTCGCGCCAGCAATCCTGCTGCTCGTCCATCAGCGCGCTGGCGGCGGCGTTGACCCGCTCCAGCGTCTCCTCGGGCGTCAGGCCGTCGGGCGAGACCACCCGCAGCCGCTGACGCACCTGCCCCTTCAGCCCCGCCACCCGGGTCATGAAGAACTCGTCCAGATTGCCCGCCGAGATGGACAGGAAGCGCAGCCGCTCCAGCACCGGATGGGCCGAATTGGCCGCCTCCTCCAGCACCCGCGCGTTGAAGGCCAGCCACGACAGCTCGCGATTGATCAGCCGCTCGGGCGAGGCGATCAGATCCTCGTCCAGCCGCAGCTGCGGCGCCCGCGAAGGCGGCACCTCGGCTCCGGTGCGGGCGTCGATGGCGACGGCGTCGGTCATGCTTCCTGCCTTGTGGCGGGTCCGGGAAAGGGCCGCAAGCTGTGGCGGAGACCCGTGACGCTTCGGTGAAGCCTCAGGCGTCGTCGGCGGCGCCCAGCACCTGCCTCGCCAAGGCGCGGGTGACCGGCCGATGCGTGACGTCCAGCGCCTCGACGACAGCCTCCGCCGCCTCGGCGGACCGGTCGATCCGCTTCAACAGATAGGCGACGACCTCCTCCCCCGGCGTCATGCTGCGCCGCGCAAAGGCCGCCTCCAGCAGCACGGTCATCAGGACGTCGTCCGGCGGCTCGATGGCAGCCACGCGGGTCGCGTTCAACCGCGAGCGCAAATCCGGCAATGCCGTTTCCCACGTCGACGGCGCATTGCGCGCCACCAGCAACAGCGCTCCGCCGCCGGACTGGGTCAGGTTGAACAGATGAAACAGGCTCTCGTCATCGGCCGCTTCGGCGACATCCAGCATCACCGGCCGCCCCTCGATCTCCAGCGGATCGATCAGGGCCGCTTCGGCGCCGTGCAGCGGAACCGCCCCCACCCGCTCGGCCCAGTCCTCGGCTATCCGCGTCT
>CAXBPJ010000402.1:0-2221 GCA_963977325.1 uncultured Brevundimonas sp.
TCTCTCCGGCCGACAGGCGCAAGGCCGGGCCGACGCCCAGCCTGTGGCCCACCCGGGCGCAGGCGCTCTTGTCGACCAGGGCGTGCAGCGCCGAGGACAGCTCGCCCTCGGCGGCGTCGGGATAGGTTGCGTAAAGGTACTCGGCCGTCAGCAGGCCCAGCACCCGGTCGCCCAGATACTCCAGCCGCTGATAATCGACCTGGGGACGGCCGCCCGGCTTGCCCCCCTCCCCCACGCTGGGGTGGGTCAGGGCCTGATCCAGAAGCGATCGGTCGGCGAAGTCATGGCCCAGGCGCTCGATCAGGGCCCGCACGGCCTCGGCCCGGCTGTTGACCGGCCTGTGGTCCGGACCGCTCACTCGAGGCGGGTGAAGAAGCGGCTGGGACGCAGGTTGGCGAACCAGCTGACCGGGTTGAACAGGCTGGCGCCAGGCGTCCAGCTGAACAGGATGACCTGGGCCTTGCCGACCAGATTTTCCTCCGGCACGAGGCCGACGCCGCCCGCCGACATGGCCACGCGGCTGTCGATGGAGTTGTCGCGGTTGTCGCCCATCATGAAATAATAGCCGTTCGGCACCTCATAGACCGGCGTGTCGTCCAGCTGCAGGCCGGGGCCGAACTCCTGGGTGAGGAAAGTCTTGCCATTGGGCAGGGTTTCGCGCGCGATCACCGCCGGGCGGCTGCCGAAGGCGTCCACAACCTCTTCCGTGCGGACTACGGCGTCCTGGACCGGCGAACCGTTGATGTGCAGCACGTTGGAGATCATCTGCACCCGGTCGCCGGGCAGACCGATCACCCGCTTGATGTAGTCGGTGCGATTGTCGGCGGGCAGTTTGAACACGACGATGTCGCCGCGCTGGGGCGCATTGCCCAGGATGCGGCCGTCGAACACGCCCGGGCTGAACGGGATCGAGTGTTTCGAATAGCCGTAGGACCATTTGGAGACGACGATATAGTCGCCTTCGTACAGGTTCGGCTCCATCGAGGCCGAGGGGATGGTGAAGGGCTGGAAGAATAGCACCCGCAGCACCACGGCGATCAGCAGCGCATAGAAGACGGTCTTGATGATCTCGACGGTTTCGGACGCGGCGCCCTTGGCCTTGTCGTCGCGCGCCTCGTCGCCCGCCGGAGCGTCGCGGTCCAGGGCGACGGCGCCGCCGTCGGGCTTGTTGGTGTCGCTCATGCGCGAAGGGTCCGTCTCGCCGCGGCGGCGCGGCAATTCCAAGGCCTCTCGCTAAAGCCTCAGCCCCCGGCGGGCAAGGCTTCGATGACCACGAAGGCGAGAGCGTAGGGATGCTCGTCGGACAACGTCAGATGAATGCGCGGCTCGCAACCGGGCGGCGTCAGTCGGGCCAGATGCTCCGCCGCATGACCGGTCAGGCTCAGCGTCGGCTGGCCCGAGGGCAGGTTCACGACCCCCATGTCGCGCCAATAGACGTCGCGCCGCATGCCGGTGCCCAGCGCCTTGGCGCAGGCCTCCTTGGCCGCGAACCGCTTGGCGTAGCTCCAGGCGGCGTCCGGCTTGCGGTCGGACCGCGTGCGCTCCAGCTCGGTGAAGCAACGCTGTTTGAACCGCTGGCCGAACCGGTCCAGCGAGGTCTGGATGCGGCGGATGTCGCACAGGTCGGCGCCGACCCCGATGATCACGCGGGCGCTCCCGTCGCAGCGTCCATCGCCGCGCGCATGCGGCGGATGGCCGGCTCCAGACCGGTGAACACCGCCTCGCCGATCAGGAAATGGCCGATGTTCAGCTCGACGATCTCCGGGATGGCCAACACCTCGACAGCGGTCCCGAAATCCAGGCCGTGGCCGGCATGGACCTGCAATCCCAGCGCCTTGGCCTGGGCCGCCGCATCCGCCAGCCGTTGAAACTCGGTCGCGCGGGCCTCGGCGGGCAGATGGCAATAGCGCCCGGTATGGAACTCCACCACCTGAGCCCCGACCGCATGCGCCGCCGCGACTTGGGCCGGGTCGGGTTCGATGAACAGGCTGACCCTCACACCCGCCTCGGCCAGCCTGCCCACCACCGGCGCGATCCGCGCCTCCTGCCCGGCCACCGCCAGCCCTCCTTCGGTCGTCACCTCCTCGCGCCGCTCGGGCACCAGACAGGCTGCGTGCGGCCGGTGCCTCAGGGCGACGGCCAGCATCTCGTCGGTGACCGCCATCTCCAGGTTCAGCGGCCGGTCGGCCCGCTGACACAGCGCGCTCAGAACCTCGATGTC
>CAXBPJ010000403.1:0-2210 GCA_963977325.1 uncultured Brevundimonas sp.
AGGGGCGCGATCTCGCGGGCCAGGGCGGCGATGCGCTCAACCCGCTCGGCCATGGTCCCCAGCTTGGCGTGGAAGGTGACGCCCTCCAGCTTCTTCAGCCAGGCGTCGAAATTCCCGGCCTTCCTGTCTTCGTCCCAGAAGAAACGGGCGTCGTTCAGTCGGGCCGACAGGACGCGCGAATTGCCCGCCGCCAGCGCCTTGCCGCCGTCCGAGGCCTCGACATTGGCGACGACCACGAAATGGGGGGCCAGGGCATGGGTGACCGGGTCGCGCACGGCGAAATACTTCTGGTGGACCTTCATCGACAGGCGCACCACCTCGGGCGGCAGGTCGAGGAACTGGGGGTCCATGTCGCCCAGGATCGACGTCGGCCATTCCGCCAGCCCCGCCACCTCATCCAGCAGGCCGTCGTCATCGACCAGGGCCAGGCGCTTGGCCGCGCAGGCCGCCTTGGCGCCTTCGAGAATACGCAGTCGCCGGTCGGCGGCGTCGATCAGGACGAACTCGCGTTCGAGTTTCTGGCGATAGTCGGCGAAATCCCTGACCGAGAAGGGTGCGCCCGAGCCAAGAAAGCGGTGGCCCTCGGTAACATCCCCGCTCGGAATGCCGTCGACGTCGAACGGCACGACCCGGCCGTGGAACAGGGCGAGGATGCGCTTGATCGGCCGCACCCAGCGCAGGGTTCCGGAGCCCCAACGCATCGACTTGGGCCAGGGAAAAGCGCGGATCACCGCCTCGACCGTCTCGGCAACGACCTGGGGCGTCCCTCGGCCCTTCTGGCTGATGTGGGCGAACAAGACGCCGTCGCGCTCTTCCAGCGCGTCGCGGGTCAGGCCGGTCTTCCTCAGGAAACCCTCGACCGCCTGTTCAGGCGCCGAGGTCTTGGGACCCTTCAGCTCCTCGTCGCGATCGGGCGTGGCGACGGGCAGGCCCTCGACCACCAGCGTCAGCCGCCGCGGGCCCGCATAGGCGGTCAGGGCCTCCCAGGTCAGGCCGGCCGCCTTCAGCCGCTCGCCGACCATCCGCTCCAGATCGCGCGCGCCCTGCGCCTGCATCCGCGCGGGGATTTCCTCGGACAGGATTTCGAGCAGAAGTTGGGGCATCAGGCGGCCGCCCTTTCCTGCTCGACGTAAGCCACCGCGCAGGCCTTGCAGAGGTCGCGGATGCGGCCGATGTAGCTCTGGCGTTCGGCGACGGCGATGGCGCCGCGGGCGTCCATCAGGTTGAACAGGTGCGAGGCCTTGAGGACCTGGTCATAGGCCGGCAGCACCAGGGCCTGGCCCTGCGGCCCGGTCATGGCCAAGAGGCGCGACACCTCGGAGACCATGTCCTCGAAGCGGCGCTTCAGGCCGTCGACGTCATAGCCGTGGAAGTTGGCCTCGGACTGCTGGCGCTCGTTCTCGAGGAAGACTTCGCCATAGGTCAGGCCGTCGGTGTTGAAGCGCAGGTCATAGACGTTGTCGACGCCCTGGACGTACATGGCCAGGCGTTCGAGGCCATAGGTCAGCTCGCCCGAGACGACGTCGACTTCGATGCCGCCGACGCCCTGGAAATAGGTGAACTGGGTCACCTCCATGCCGTCGCACCACACCTCCCAGCCCAGGCCCCAGGCGCCGACGGTCGGGTTCTCCCAGTCGTCCTCGACGAAACGGATGTCGTGCAGCTTGGGGTCGATGCCGATGGCCTCGAGCGAGCCGAGATACAGGGCCTGAAGGTCGTCCGGGTTGGGCTTCAGGATCACCTGAAACTGATAATAGTGCTGGAGCCGGTTGGGGTTCTCGCCATAGCGGCCGTCGCCCGGGCGGCGGCTGGGTTGGACATAGGCGGCCTTCCACGGACGCGGCCCCAGGGCGCACAGAACGGTGGCCGGATGCAGGGTGCCGGCCCCGACCTCGATGTCATAGGGCTGCAGCAGGGCGCACCCCTGGTCGCCCCAGTAGCGCTGGAGCGTCAGGATCAGATCCTGGAAGGACAGGGGCGATTTCTCAGGGTCGGAGGTCACGGAAACCCGTTCGCGCGCGCAAAAAGGACGGCGGACCCTTACGGCCCGCCGTCCCTCAACTCAAGCGGATGACCCGATCAGACGGTCGGGGCATCCGGGGCCATCGGATCCTCATCCTCGTCCGACGCATCGGCGTCATCGTCGGTCGGGGGCGTGGTGGTGGCCGGGACGTCGGCGGGGTCACCGCTGGCGGCCGGGTCGCTGGTCA
>CAXBPJ010000404.1:0-2193 GCA_963977325.1 uncultured Brevundimonas sp.
GCGAGGACGAGGCGGCGGTCGAGGAGGACGGCGAGGAGATCGCGGCCGATGCGGTGCTGAGCGTCGAGCGTATCGCCGAGCTCGGCGCGGCCGAACAGTTCATCCTGACCGTCACCGACACCGGCTTCGGCAAGCGCAGCTCGGCCTATGAGTTCCGGCGCACCGGCCGCGGCGGCAAGGGGCTGACGGCGCACCGTCTGGGCGGCCGCGCCGGCGACCGGCTGGCCGCCGCCTTCCCGATCGACGAATCCGACGAACTGCTGATGGTCACCTCGGGCGGCCAGATGATCCGCACCCGGGTCGATCAGGTCCGCATCGTCGGCCGCGCCAGCCAGGGCGTGACGGTGTTCCGCACCGCCGAGGGCGAGCGCGTGGTCTCGGTCGAACGCCTGCCGGAAGCGGCGGGCGAGGGCGGGGCGGACGAGGATGGCCTCGAGGTCGGGGCCCCGGCGCCCGAATGATCCGGTGATCGGGCGGCTGTTCATCGACGGCGAGCCCGCCATTGCTGACGATCTCGCCCATCCGGCGCTGGTCGGCTACGGCGCCTACACCTCCTTTCGGGTCGAAGGCGGCGCCGTGCGTGGACTGTCGCTGCATCTGGACCGACTGGCGGGCTCGGCTGGGGAGCTTTTCGGGGCGGCGCCGTCCGAAGCGCGATTGCGCGATTTGATGCGGCAGGCCCTGGACGGGCGGCCCGAGGCCTGGCTGCGGGTCAGCCTGTTTTCGCCGGAGATTGGCCATCGCAGTCCCATCAGGATCGGAGAGCCGCGGGTGATGGTCGGGGTGTTCGATCCGCCGGCGCCGCTGGCCGGCGGTGTCCGGGTCCAGCCGCAGGTCCACCAGCGGTTCATGCCGCACCTGAAGCACACCGCCACCTTTGACCTGATCCGCGCCCGGCGGACGGCGCGGGCGAGCGGGTTTGACGACGCCCTGTTCGTCGATGACCAGGGCCAGCTGTCGGAGGGAACCCTGTGGAATCTCGGCTTCGTCTCGGGCGACACGGTGGTCTGGCCCGCGGCGCCGATGCTGGACGGCGTCACCCGGCGGCTGATCGAGACGAACCTGGTCGAGCAGGGCCTGCGCTCCGAACGCACCGAAGTGCGGCTGGACGACCTGTCTCGCTTCGACGCCGCCTTCCTGTGCAACAGCGCCACGCCCGCCGCCTCGATCGCCGCCATCGGCGAGCACGTCTTCGCCGAGCGGCCCGACCTCACCGGCCGCCTGACCGCTGCCTGGACCGCCGCGGCGCCTGAGCCGATCTGACCCGGCGTCCGGCGGGTGGAGCCACGCCCCCGCGCCTGCTAGACAGGCCCTTATCGGCCCCAGCCTCGGGGCGCGCGTTGCGGGGAACGCATGCGGATCGGGCTTTATCCGGGCACTTTCGACCCGGTCACCAACGGCCATCTCGACATCGTCGGCCGCGCCATCAAGCTGGTCGATCGGTTGATCATCGGCGTGGCCCAGAACGACGACAAGGGTCCGCTGTTCACCACCGACGAGCGCTGCGCCATGCTGTCCGAGGCGGTCGCAGGTATTGACGCCGATATCGTGGTGCGACCTTTTTCCAGCCTGCTCATGCATTACGCCGAGGAGGTCGAAGCCCAGGTCATCATTCGGGGCCTGCGCGCCGTGGCCGACTTCGAATACGAGTTCCAGATGACGGCGATGAACCAGCGCCTGAACGACGAGATCGAAACCGTCTTTCTGATGGCCGATCCGCGTCACCAGGCCATCGCCTCGCGTCTGGTCAAGGAGATCGCCCGTCTCGACGGCGCGATCGACAGTTTTGTCAGCCCCAGGGTCGCCGAACGCGTGCGGGCCAAGGTCAAGGGATAGATCACAGTATGCGTACGGTATTGGCGGGCCTGTCCGCCCTGACGATCCTGCTCGGAACAGCGTCCGCCGCGGCGCAGGACGAGGACCCGGCCGCCTGGCGCGCGGTGGCGCCGGAAAACCTGCTGGTCATCGACACCTCGCGCGGCCGCGTTCTCGCCGAGCTGTCGCCCGTCGCGGCGCCCCAGACAGTCGAGCGGGTGCGGACCCTGGCCAATCAGGGCTTCTATGACGGTTTGGTGTTCCACCGGGTGATCCGGAACTTCATGGCCCAGACCGGTGATCCTGATGGAGACGGCTCGGGTGGCAGCGAACTGCCAAACGTGCCGGGCGAATTCAGCTTTCGCCGGGGGCTGTCCG
>CAXBPJ010000405.1:0-2190 GCA_963977325.1 uncultured Brevundimonas sp.
GCCTTCGGGCACCTGCCGGTGGTGTTCGCCCCGGCCGGACCCATGCCCTCGGGCATCCCCAACGCCGAGAAAGCCCGCGTCCGCGCCGAGTATGCGCAAGGAAAGGTCGATCGCCAGACCCTGCTGGAAAGCGAGATCGGCAGCTATCATTCCCCCGGCACCTGCACCTTCTACGGCACCGCCAACTCCAATCAGATGATGATGGAGCTGATCGGCCTGCATATGCCCTCGACCGCCTTCGTCCATCCCGAGACGGGCCTGCGCGACGCCCTGACCGCCGCCGCCGCGCAGCAGGCCGTCAAGCTGGCGCGCGAGGGTCGCGGCCGCATGGCTGACGTCGTCGACGAGAAGTCGATCGTCAACGCCATCGTCGCCCTGCTGGCCACCGGCGGCTCGACCAACCACGCTATCCACCTGGTCGCCATGGCCCGCTCGGCGGGCGTGCTGATCGACTGGACCGACATGGATCAGCTGTCGTCGGCCACGCCGCTACTGGCGCGCGTCTATCCCAACGGTTCGGCCGATGTGAACGCCTTCCAGGCCGCCGGCGGAGTCGCCTTCGTGGCGCGCGAGCTGGCCGAGAACGGCCACATCCACCGCAATGTCGAGACCATCATGGGCCACGGCATCGACGCCTATTTCCGGGAGCCGATGATGGAGAACGGCGAGCTGGTCTGGAAGGACGGCGTCTCCGAAAGCCTCGACCTCGACATCCTGCGCCCCGCCTCCGATCCCTTCCAGAAGGACGGCGGCCTGCGCCTGGTCCAGGGCGACCTTGGCCGGGCCGTCATCAAGGTCTCCGCGGTCAAGCCCGAGAACCGCGTGGTCGAAGCCCCCGCCGCAGTCTTCGAGAGCCAGGAGGAGGCGCTGCAGGCCTTCAAGGACGGCAAATTGGACCGCGACGTCGTGGTCGTGCTGCGCTTCCAGGGCCCCAAGGCCAACGGAATGCCGGAACTGCACAGCCTGTCGCCGGCGCTGAGCGTCATCCAAGACCGGGGCTTCAAGGTCGCCTTCGTCACCGACGGCCGCATGTCGGGCGCCTCGGGCAAGACCCCCGCCGCCATTCACGTGTCACCCGAGGCGCTGGCCGGCGGCCCCCTGGCCCACGTCCGGGACGGCGACATCATCCGGCTGGATCCCGACGCCGGCGTTCTGACCACGGTCGGCGTGTTCGACCTGACCGGCCGCCCCGCGATCGCGCGCACCGACGAGCACGCGGAGGGCTCGGCCTGGGGCTATGGCCGCGAGCTCTATGGCGCGTTTCGCCAGGTCGTCGGCGTGGCGGAGGAGGGGGCCTCGATCTGTTTCGCCCAGCCGCCCAGCCGTCGTCCCCACACCGACACCCCGCCCGACCCCAACCTCGTCGACCGGGCCGTGGACGCCTGAGATCGACCAAGCACAGAAGGCCGCCCGCCGGCCCGCGATAGGGAAGTGAGATGAGCGTGACCTGGGACAAGACCCTGCTGGTCGGCGACGTTGGCGGCACCAACGCCCGCTTCGCCATCGCCCACATGCTGGACGGCAAGCCGGTTCTCGAACACCACGAGAGCTTCCCGGCCGAACGCTACCCGACCTTTATGGAGGGGGTTAAAGCCTTCATCGACGGCTGCGAGGTCAAGCCGACCTCGGGGGTCATCGCCGTGGCCGGTCCGGTCACCGACGGCGAGATCGACCTGACCAACTCGCCCTGGCGCGTGTCCGAAGCCGAACTGGAGACGCTGGGCCTGAAACCCGCGCGCCTGATCAACGACTTCGAGGCCCTGGCCTGGGGCGCGCCGGTGGTGCCCGAGGATCAGCTGGCCTCGCTGGGCGGACCGGACGAAGGCGAAAAAGATTCGGCGATCGCGGTGCTCGGCCCCGGCACCGGCTTCGGCGTCTCGGCCCTGGCCCGCGACGGCCGGGGCGGCGAGATGGCCCTGCCATCCGAAGGTGGCCACGCCTGTTTCGCCCCCGGCGACGCGGTCGAAGACGAAATTCTGCGCATCCTGCGCCGCCGCTACGACCGCGTCTCGATCGAGCGGCTGATCTGCGGGCCCGGCCTGCTCAACATGCACCGCGCTTTGGCCGAGATTGACGGGAGAGAGACCCACATCGACGATCCAGCCCAGATCACCCAGGAAGCGCTGGATGACCCGCGCGGCCATTGCGGCCAGACGCTCGCGCGCTTTTGCGCCATCCTGGGCGCCGTGG
>CAXBPJ010000406.1:0-2189 GCA_963977325.1 uncultured Brevundimonas sp.
GTCATGCCGCGGGTGAGGGCGGAGTCCGGCAGGTCGCCCTTGGGCAGACCGTTGTTGAGACGGCGAATTTCCTGAAGCAGGGCCGGAAACACCGCGCGGTCGATGCCCACGGAGGCGCAGGCCAGCAGCAGCGGATTGGCGGATTCGGACTGCATGGCGCGGCGCACCTGAGCGGCGCTGAAGCCCCCCAGTTCGGCCAGGGCATGCTGGAACAGGGTGAGCCGACCCTCGCGGATGGCGCGGATCAGATAGCCGGGGCGCAACTGGTTGGAGGCCTTGAGCTTGGCGACGAGGCGGCGGTCCATTTCCTGACGCTCGGCTTCGGTGATCGGCGGCGCGGCGTGGGCTTCGGACGGGCTCGGCGTCGCCTGGCGCACGGCGTGGGTGACGGCCGAGGCGAGGGCTGGGGCGTCAATTCGGAAACGCTCGCCGATGCTCTGACGCAAGGCGTCACCCACATAGGCGTAGAGGCGCTCGGCCATGGTCGAATTCAGCCGGGGATGGCGGGCGAGAGGCGAGCGCAGGGCGGCTATCTTCTCCGACGCCTCGACGAGCCGGTTCAGGGCATTATCGCCGATGCGGGCGGACGGGTTGGCGGCCAAGGCGCTGAGAACAGCCATCTGGCCCAGATCGACCACGGCTTCGCAGACGTCATCGGGCAGATCCGGCCGGCGAGCGACCTCGATCTGGTGATCCAGGGTGGTCTCGATCAGCACACGCAGAAGGGCCGGTGCGTCGAGCACCGGGCTGCGCGCGATGATCGGGCGGGCGATCTCGATCTCATCGAGGGCCAGCATGTTGATCAGGGCGGGCGGCGCCCAGGCGGCGTCGGCTAGGCACTCGGAAAGGGTGCGGCGGATGTCGCGCTCGGCCTGACCGGCCAGCAGCAGGAAGATCTCGCCGAGCACCGCGTGGCTGGGATCGCCGGGCGCCGGGGGAGCCGCCTCGCAAAGGGCGGCGACGCCCAGGAGGAGGCGCTGGCGGTCCGCCAGGGCGCGGCTGCGGGCCAGGGCGACAAGCTCGGTCGGCGACGGCGGTGAGGCGAGAAGGGCCGGTGCGGTCACGCGGAGGGCATCCCTGACGCTGGAGCGCCGAGTCCCGACGCGATGCCGATCAGGCCAGACGAGGGTGAATCGCCGGTTAACCATGTTTTGCGAGCGCGACCGGCGCTTGACCCCCCGGTGCGGCGGGGGGAAGGTCACGCCCGGTTGCAAGCGGCGCGGGAGGCGATCATGGCCGACGGTTCGACGGTGTCCCTCAAGGATCGGGTGTCCGAGGCTGAGTGGAAGACACGGGTCGAGCTGGCGGCGCTGTATCGGCTGGTCGCGCTGCAGGGGTGGGACGACATGATCTTCACCCACATCTCGGCGCGCGTGCCGGGACCCGAGCATCACTTCCTGATCAATCCCTACGGCTGGTACTTTGAGGAGATGACCGCCTCGGCTCTGGTCAAGGTCGATCTGGAGGGGAACGTCGTCCAGGAGACGTCGAGCTTCATCAATCCGGCCGGCTTCACCATCCATTCGGCGATCCATGCGGCCCGCGAGGACGCGAAATTCGTCATCCATCTGCACACCGTGGCCGGTGTCGGCGTGGCGGCGCAGCAGGAGGGATTGCTGCCGATCGGCCAGAACGCCTGCCTGCTGCAGCATCAGGTGGCCTACCACGGCTATGAGGGGCTGGCGCTGAACCACGATGAGCGCGAGCGGCTGGTGGCGGACCTGGGCGACAAGCCGCTGATGCTGCTCAGGAACCACGGCACGCTTGCGGTGGGAGAAACGGCCGCGGCCGCCTGGGTCGCGATGTTCTTTCTCGAGCGCGCCTGCGCCCAGCAGATCGCCGCCCTGTCAGTCGGTCGAGATCACGTCCTGATCGCGCCCGACGCGGCGCAGGAAGAGACGCGGGAACAGGGCAAGGGGATCGGCTTCGTGTCGTCGCTGGCCTGGCCTGGAGCGCTGAGGCAGCTGGAGCGACGATCGCCCGGCTACGACGCCTAGGGTGGCGCGCTTGGGGGGCTGGGCGTGGCCGGGGCTGGCGACGGCGGGCGCGATGCTGGCGACGCCGGCGGCGGCCGGACCCTGGGCCATCGGCGACGGCGACGCGCAGGTCATCCTCAAGGCCGAGCATATGGTGGCCGAGGAGGGCTTCGATCCGGGCGGCGAACGGCGTGACCTGCCGGCGGATCGGCG
>CAXBPJ010000407.1:0-2188 GCA_963977325.1 uncultured Brevundimonas sp.
ACCTGCCGGACCGGGTAATGCGCCGGGCCGGCGCCGGCCGCGGGCAGCGGCGGCTCCACCTGCCGCTTCGCCGGCCAGAGGCTGCGGGTCGGACCGGAGTCCGCCGGGGCCGACCCCGGCCCGGCCTGTTATCGGCGCGGCGGTCCGCTGACCGTCACCGACTGCAATCTGCTGCTCGGCCGTCTGCGCCCGGAGCGGTTCCCGGCCGTGTTCGGCCCCAACGGCGACCAGCCGCTCGACCTTGAGGCTGTCCACGGGCGCTTCGACGCCCTGGCCGCCGAGGTCGCCGTGGCCACCGGCCGGCCCGCCGATCCGCTGGAGCTGGCCGAGGGTTTCCTGGCCATCGCCGTCCAGCACATGGCCGAGGCCATCAAGGCCATCTCCATCCAGCGCGGCCACGACGTCACCGCCTATGTGCTCAACTGTTTCGGCGGCGCCGGCGGCCAGCATGCTTGCGGCGTGGCCGACGCCCTGGGCATGACCGAGGTGCTGGTCCACCCGCTGGCCGGGGTGCTGTCGGCCTATGGCATGGGCCTGGCCGATGTCTCGGTGATCCGCCAGCGCACCGTCGCCCTGCCGCTAGACGCCGCCTCCGACGCCGAGGCGCGAGCCGCCGCCGAGACCCTGGCGTCAGAGGCCGAAGCCGCCCTGGCCGCCCAGGGCCATGCCTTCGGCCAGACCGAGACCCGGCTGCGCGCCGAGGTGAAATACGCCGGGTCGGACACGGCGCTGAGCCTCGACTTCGTGGGAGCCGAAGCGTTGGGCGCCGCCTTCGACGCCGAGCACCGGGCTCGCTACGGCTTCGTCTCCCCGGCGACGGCCCTGGTGATCGAGACCCTCTCGGCCGAGGCCCTGGGCCGCCAGACGATCGACGCCGCCCTCGCCAGGTCGGGCCCAGCCGCGCCAGGGGCGGAGGCGACCCACTCCCTGCACATCGGCGGACGGACCCATTCGGCGCCCTTCCTCGACCGCGCCTCCCTGACCGACGGGCGCGCCGTCGACGGACCGGCTGTGGTGCTCGACGCCACCTCGGCCACCCTGGTCGAGCCCGGCTGGCGGGCCAGCCTGAACCCCGGCGGCGATCTGGTGCTGAAGCGGGTCGAGGCCCCGCCCACCCGCGCCGCCATCGGCACCGCGGTCGATCCCGTCATGCTGGAGATCTTCAACAGCCGTTTCATGGCCGCCGCCGAGCAGATGGGCGTGGCGCTTCAGGCCACAGCCTATTCGGTCAACATAAAGGAGCGGCTCGACTTCTCCTGCGCCGTGTTCGACGCCACGGGCGCCCTGATCGCCAATGCGCCGCACATTCCGGTCCACCTCGGTTCGATGGGCGAGAGCGTGCGGGCCATCATGCGATCGCGCGGCGCGACGATCCGCCCGGGTCAGGCCTTCATGCTGAACGCCCCCTACAATGGCGGCACCCACCTGCCCGACATCACGGTGATCCAGCCGGTGTTCCTGTCGGAGGACGACGACGCGCCGGCCTTCTGGACCGCCGCGCGCGGACACCACGCCGACGTCGGCGGCCTGACCCCCGGCTCCATGCCCGCGCTCAGCACCTCGGTGGAGGAGGAGGGCGTGCTGATCGATGACGTCGAGATTGTCCACAAGGGCGTCATTGTCGAGGACCGCATTCGCCAAATCCTCTCATCCGGCCCCTGGCCCGCGCGCAACCCGGATCAGAACCTCGGCGACCTGAAGGCCCAGATCGCGGCCTGCCGGCGCGGCGCCGACGAGCTGGTCGGCATGGTGGCGATGTTCGGTCGCGACGTTGTCCAGTCCTATATGGGCCACGTTCAGGACAATGCCGAACAGGCCGTCCGCCGCGCCATCGCCGCTTTGAAACCCGGTGCGTTTTCCTATGAGATGGACGACGGCGCCGTCGTCCGCGTCGCCGTCTCGGTGGACGCCGACGCCGGGTCCGCGACCATCGACTTCACCGGCACGAGCGCCCAAAGATCGAACAATTTCAATGCGCCCCTGGCCATCACCCGCGCCGCCGTCCTCTATGTTTTCCGCACCCTGGTCGACGACGCCATCCCCCTGAACGAAGGCTGTCTGAAGCCCCTGACCCTGATCGTGCCCGAGGGGTCGATGCTGAACCCGCGCTACCCCGCCGCCGTCGTCGCCGGCAACGTCGAAACCAGCCAGGTGGTGGTCGACGCTCTGTACGGGGCGTTGGGCGTCC
>CAXBPJ010000408.1:0-2184 GCA_963977325.1 uncultured Brevundimonas sp.
CAAGCCCCGGCTGAAGCGCGCGCCGCTGCGCCTGAAGGGTCCCGCCGGGGTCATCGCCGGCCTGGCCCTGGTCGCCTTCGTCGGCTTGGGGGCCTTCGTCTTTGTCAACACCAATGTCTGGAACGACTATCGCAGCCGCGACGACAGCGAACTGCGCCTGGCCAATATGGAAAAGGCGCTGCTGCAATACGAAGACACGCCGCAGCCGGCGGTGGTCGATGTCACCCTCGACCTCGATCTCTATCCGCACGCGCCGCGTCTGGAGACCACCGGCCGCTATGTTATCCAGAACAAGACCGGCTCGCCCCTGCCGGCCGTTCACCTGCGCTGGATCGAGGATCTCGACGTCACCCGTCTGGACGTTCAGGGCGCGACCATCGAGCGGGAGTGGCCGGACTATCAGTATCGGATCTATCGCTTCGACCAGCCGATGCAGCCCGGCGAGCGGCGCACCATCGACTTCCAGACGGTCCGGTCTCAGCGCGGCTTCACGAACGGCGGCAATCTGACCTCCATCGTCGACAACGGCACCTTCATCAACAACGGCGGCTTCGCCATCGACATCGGCATGGACCGGAATGGTCTGCTGACCGACCGGACCAAGCGCCGCAAGTTTGGCCTGCCCGCCGAGCTGCGGATGCGCGACCTGAACGATCCGGAGGGCCTTGGCGAGAACTACATCGGCGTGGATTGGGTCAACGCGGACATCACCCTGACCACCGATGCCGATCAGACGCCGATCGCGCCGGGCTACAAGGTGTCGGACACGACCACCGGGGACCGCCGCACCGCCCGGTTCGTGACCGAGGCGCCGATCCTGCACTTCTTCTCGGTGCAGTCGGCCGACTATGACATCACCCGCGAGGTCCACGATGGGGTGGCGCTGGAGATCTATCACCACCCCGACCACGACCAGAACGTCCAGCGCATGATCGAAGCCCTGAAGGCCGGGCTGGACTATATGCAGCCGGCGTTCGGCGACTATCAGTTCCGTCAGGCGCGGATCATCGAGTTCCCGGCCTATGCCTCCTTCGCCCAGGCCTTCGCGAACACCATGCCCTATTCCGAGGACATCGGCTTTGTCGCCGACCTGAGGAATCCCGACGACATCGACTACGTCAGCTTCGTCACCGCGCACGAACTGGGCCACCAGTGGTGGGCGCACCAGATCGTCGGCGCCAATGTGCAGGGCGCGACCACCCTGTCGGAGACCCTGGCGGAGTATTCGGCCCTGATGGTGATGGAGAAGCTGTACGGGCGCGACCAGATCCGCCGGTTCCTGAAATACGACCTGGACACCTATCTGCGCTCACGCGGATCGGAGCGACTGGGCGAGTTCCCGCTGGTCCGGGTCGAGGCCGGCCAGGGCTACATCCACTATCAGAAAGGCGGCCACGTCCTGTACCTGCTGCGCGATCAGCTGGGCGAGGAGGCGGTCAACGCCGCCCTGCGCTCTCTGCTGGAGGCGCACAAGTTCGGCGAGGCGCCCTATCCGCGCTCGGTCGACCTGATCGCGGCGATCCGGGCCCAGGCGCCGGCGTCCAAACAGGCGCTGATCACCGACCTGTTCGAGCGCATCACGCTTTACGATGTGAAGGTGACCGACGCGGAGGCGACGCGACTGCCGAACGGCCGCTGGGATGTCGAACTGACCGTTGAGGCGAGGAAGCTCTACGCCGACGCGCAGGGCGTGGAGACCGAGGCGCCGCTGAACGAGACCATGGAAATCGGCCTGTTCACCGCCGAGCCGGGCCGTGGCGTGTTCGATCAGGAGGACGTCATCCTGATGGAACGCCGCCCGATCCGCAGTGGGAACCAGAAATTCCGCTTTGTCACCAGCCAGGAGCCGAAGTTCGGCGGCATCGATCCCTACAACAAGTGGATCGACCGCAACTCGGACGACAATGTCGAGGCGATCGGCTGACGATAAGGCCGGCGAGGCCCGGGATGGACCTGGGCCTCGCCGGTTGGCTTAGCCGCCCGCCATCTCGACGAAGCGGCGGTGCGCCAGCGCGCCGCGCAGGCCGGCCCAGTGCAGCACCAAGGTCACCAGCGTCAGCAGGAAGACAATGATCTGGGCCGGGCCGAACAGAGCCATGCTGGCCGGGCTGGACACCAGGCCATAGACCGTCATCAGCACATTCAGGGCGGTGAGCAGCAGCAGGATGATCGGGATCACCACAT
>CAXBPJ010000409.1:0-2183 GCA_963977325.1 uncultured Brevundimonas sp.
CCGAGGGTGACGGCTGTGAAAAGGCGAGCTCAGCTAAAACCTTGCCCCGTGGGCAGCCCCGACAGGTCGACCAGGCCGGACTCCACCACCGCCACGATGGCCAGCCACACCAGAGCCGACACCCAGGTCGTCGTGATCGCCTTTTTCTTCAGGTTCGGCTTCACCGGCGCGCCCCACTGGCCGCCGTCCGAAGGCGTCTGCTGATCGCCCTGATGCATGCCCAGGGGGAGGACGGCGAACAGCACGGTCCACCAGCAGGTTAGATAGATGGCGACCAGCGTGAAGGGACCGAGGATCACGGATGACGCCCCTCGGCGCCCGGCGCCCGCATCAGTTCGACCAGCACCCCGCCCATGTCCTTGGGATGCAAAAACAGCACCGGCGTGCCATGCGCGCCGATACGCGGCTCCCCGGTCCCCAGCACGGTCGCCCCTTTGGCCGTCAGGGCGTCGCGCGCCGCGATGATGTCCTCAACCTCGAAACAGACGTGGTGCTGCCCGCCCTTTGGATTCTTGGCCAGAAAGCCGTTCAAGGGGCTGTCGGGCCCCAAGGGTTCGATCAGCTCGATCTGGCTGTTCGGCAGGTCCACGAAGGCGACGCGCACCCCCTGGGCCGGCAGGTCGAAGGGCTCGCCGTGCGGCGTTCCGCCCAGCAGGTCGCGGTACAGCGCCAGGCTGTCGTCGATCGACGGGGTGGCGACCCCCACATGGTTCAGGCGTCCGATCATGGGCGGCTGTATGGGCGGCGTGCGGCCGGCCCGCAAGCGGCTCAGGCGCAGTCCGCACCTATGCCCGGCGCCCTAAGGGTCAGGATGGTGTCCTGCCGCTCCCGCCGCGTGACCACCCCCGCCTCCTCCAGGATACAGCCGACCACGGTGTTGGAGTTGGGCGCCAACACGCCGTAGCGGATATCGGCCTCGGCCAGGCGCCGCTCGGCGGCGCGTAGCCGCTGCAGCGCCACCGGGATCTCCGCAGGATCGTCGGTGATCCGCGTCAGCTCGTGGATCGCCTGGCCAGAGGACGGATAGTCATAGGCCCGGGCTTCGAACGGCGCGATGCGCGCCTCCAAAAAGTCCGGATGTTCCGCCTCATCGTCGAACTTGCCGTTCATGCTGGCCGAAAAGGAGATCGGCTGCCCCCCCTCAGGCACCACCAGGATGTAGGCGTGACGGGGAAAGAACAGGAACTGCGCAATCCACTTGGTCACGTGCACCGCCGGCGCGCCATCCGGTCCCAAGGCCCGCATGCCGACATAGACCCCGGCCGGGAAGTTGCCGCCGTCCAGCCCGCCGAAGCGGTCCTCCACATGCTCGACCATGACCTGATCCAGCAGGAAGGTCCGCTGCCCGGCGCGGTCGCGGAAATAGGCGAGGAGGTCTTCTTCGCTCGGTGTCGCGCCCAACTCGCCGCCATAGATTGCGGCAAAGGCGTCAGGGTCGGTCTCGCGGCCATCCAGAGCGCTGAACCACAGCCCCTGAACCTCGGCGCGGGCGCGCTCGGGAATGCCGCCGGGCGTCTGGACCCACAGCGTCAGGGCCAGATTGATCAGGGCGAACAGCGCGACTAGCCCGATCAGGGTCTGCGCTCCGATCAGTCCCCACTTTCGCCATCCGCGATACGGATGCCGCGCGTGGCGGACGTGCTCGAGAATGTCGCGGGCACGGGTCATGGCGGCGTGACCGTGGATCGGCCCCGCGCGTCAGACAAGCGGGATCACAGCCTCAGGATCACGGTCTCGACGATCGGGCGGCGGTCCCAGATCTGCTGGCTGGCCTTCTTCAGCGCCCGCGCCACGGCCTGTTCGACCACCAGTTCGTCCTCCAGCGCCTCGCCCTTCAGACCCCGAACCACCTGCTCGACCCGCTCGGCCAGATCATCCAGCGCGTCGCCCAGGGGCGTCGCCGGATCGCCTGGCAGGCCGATGCCGCGTACGTCGATGTCCGACACGATCTTGCCGCGCCGATCCATGGCGAAACTGACCACCAGCACACCGTTCGAGGCCGCATGGCGACGCTCGCGCAGGGCCTCGCCCGCCTCGGTCACCAGCATGCCGCCGTCGACGTAAAGCCGGCCGTTCGGCACCTCGTCGATGATCCCCGGCTGACCTGGCGCCAGCAGCACCATGTCGCCGTTGCGGGGCGTCACCGTCTCCGGCACGCCGAAATCCTTGGCCAGGGCGGCGTG
>CAXBPJ010000410.1:0-2170 GCA_963977325.1 uncultured Brevundimonas sp.
GGGTCCCGGCGACCCAGGCCTTTTACGATCGAGTCTGCCCGCTGGCGCGGCGAATGGAAATCTAGGGACGCGCCTGCCGCCACGCCTCGAGTTCGGCGATCGACGCTTTGTGCGCGGCAACACTCTTCTCGGCGAGGTTGCGCAGGGCCGGATCGGTCGTCGCGTCGCGCACGCGCTCAGCCGAGGCCACCGCGCGCTGACCGTCGGCGATGAGTGTCTTTACCGCCACGTCATCCACGCTGACAGTCGCCGGCGGCGAGGGAGTCGCTGACGCCTGATCATAGCCCTGATACGCCGCCGCCTGACGTTCGGCAGAGGCGTCCCTCAGCGCCTGCTGAACCGGATCGCCGCCGCCTTCGCAGGCGGCGAGCATCAACAGCGCGACGGTGAGAAGACCGGGGCGAGACGCCAAAGCGAGTTTCACGCCGCGCTGGCCGGGCGATTGGTCATGTCGCCTCGTCCGGCGATGAGACCGGCGACCGAGATATCCTCGTCGATCTCTTCCCAGTGCAGGCCGCCGGGACTGATCCAGACCGCCTCGCGCTGGGCGCGGGTCGCATGCAGCAACCGGGGAAACCATGTGAGGGGAATGCCCAACTGCCGGTCGTCGGCGAGCTCGACGAACATCCGGTGGTCGTCGAACCAGACCTTGCGGGCCTCAGGTGTTTCCAAAGTGCTCATTCCAGCGTCGCTCGATCAGATCGCGGTTGGCTTCGACAATGCGGGCCAGTTCGCGGATTTGGCGCTCATCATAGCCGATTTTGCGCGCCAGACGAACTTCGGGCCAGAGCCAGAACTTTGCCTCGCGGCCCGCCTCGGACACATGAATGTGCGCCGGCTCTCGGGGCGTCCCCTCGTCAGAGTAGAAGTGAAACCGGCGGCCTCGGTCGCGAAACACCACCGGCATCGCGGTCAGCCCTCGATCCAGCGCGGCAGCCAGGCCTCGTGCATCTCGCGCAGGTGCGCCAGGGGAATGCGAAACAGTTCGCCCTTGTCGCCGGCCGAGGCGAAGTCCTGGCCCCGGGCGTGGCCGACCACAGAGGCGTGCAGGCCGACTTTCTGAGCCGCCTCGATCAGGGCGGCGGGGTCGGAGACGGCGGCCAGATAGCGCGCCTGGTCTTCGCCGAAGAGCAGGATGTGGGCATGGCTCTCGCTAGTGGCGTCCAACTCGACGCCGCAATCGCTGGCTAGGGCCATGTCGGCGGCCGCGCCGATCAGGCCGCCGTCCGACAGGTCGTGGACGCAGGTCAGGTCGCCCGCCTCGATCAGGCCGCGGACAAAGTCACCGGTCTTGCGTTCCAGGGACAGATCGACCGGTGGCGGGGCCCCGTCCTCGCGGCCCAGAACCTCGCGCAGATAGATCGAGGCGCCCAGTTCGCCGTGGGTCTCGCCGATCAGGACCAAGGCGTCGCCCTCGACCATGGTCGAGAAGCCGGCCACGACGTCGTAGTTGGGCAACAGGCCGACGGCGCCCACGGTCGGAGTGGGGGGAATGGCGACGCCGTTGGTCTCGTTGTAGAGCGAGACATTGCCGCTCACGACCGGGAAGTCGAGCGCGCGGCAGGCCTCGGCCATGCCGTCGGTGGCGCGCACGATCTGGCCCATGATCTCGGGCCGCTGAGGATTGCCGAAGTTCAGGTTGTCGGTGATGGCGATGGGGCGCGATCCGACGGCGGTCAGGTTGCGCCAGGCCTCGGCCACGGCCTGCTTGCCGCCCTCATAGGGGTCGTTCTGGACATAGCGCGGGGTGCAGTCGGAGGTGACGGCCAGACCCTTGTCCGTGCCGTGGACGCGAACCACGCCGGCGTCGGCGCCGGTGGCCGAGTCTTGCAGGGTGTCGGCCATGACGTGGCGGTCGTACTGCTCCCAAATCCAGCGCTTCGACGCCATGTCTGGGCAACACACGACGCTCAGCACGGCGTCGGGCCAGCTGTCGGGGGCGGGCACGTCGGCGGGGGACAGGCGCGGGTGGAGCTCGGGCTGGACCCACGGCCGGTCGTACAGAGGCGCGTCGTCGAACAATGGCGCCAGGGGCACGTCGCAGACCGTCTCGCCGTGATGCCTCAGGACCAGATGGCCGGTGTCGGTGGTCTTGCCGATGACGGCGAAGTCCAGGCCCCACTTCTGGAAGATGCGGTGGCCATCGGCCTCGCGGCCGGGCTTGAGGACC
>CAXBPJ010000411.1:0-2160 GCA_963977325.1 uncultured Brevundimonas sp.
CGCCTACAAGTTCCGGGGCGAGACCTTCATCGACGGCAAGCTGGCGGCCGAGGCTGAGTTCATGGCCATGGTCGTGAAAGTCGACCAGCCGGCGGCCTGAGCATGGCCATTCACCCGACAGCCCAGGTCGATACGTCGGCCCAGCTCGGCGACGGAGTCGAGATTGGCGCCTGGTCGATCGTGGGGCCGGGGGTGGTGCTGGAAGCCGGCGTTCGGCTGGCCAGCCATGTCCTGATCGTTCGGGACACGACCCTGGGACTGGACACGACGGTTCATCCCTTCGCCGTGGTTGGCGGCGATCCCCAGCACGCGGGCTACAAGGGTGAGACGACGCGGCTGGAGGTCGGCACCCGGTGCCTGATCCGCGAGCACGCCACCCTGAACCGGGGTACGCCCGGTGGCGGCGGTCTGACCGTGGTCGGTGACGACTGCCTGCTGATGACCGGGGCGCATGTGGGTCATGACGCGCGGGGCGGGAGCACCGTCACCTTCGCCAACAACGCCACCCTGGGCGGGCATTCCCAAATCGGCGACCGGGTGTTTCTGGGCGGCCTTTGCGCCGTCCACCAGTTCGGCCGCGTGGGGGCCGGGGCGATGATCGGCGGGCTGGCGGCGGTGACGCGAGACGTCATTCCCTACGGCTCGGCCTGGGGCAACCACGCGCGGCTGCATGGGCTGAACCTGGTCGGGCTCAAGCGCAAGGGCTACGGCAAGGACGCCATTCGACGACTATTGGCCGCCTATCGCGAGTTGTTCGAGGGGCAGGGCGTGTTCTCCGACCGGATCGACCGGGTTGAGAACGATTATGCCGATCTGCCTGAAATCATGGAGATCGTCGCCTTCATCCGGGCGGGGGATCGGCGGCCGCTTTGCCTGCCGGGCGAGGGATGAGCCGGGCCGCCAAGCCGGGCCCGCACTTGGGCCTGATCGCGGGCGGCGGGGCCCTGCCGCTGGCCGTTGCGGCGCGGTGCGAGGCCGAGGGGCGACCTCTGACGGTCATCCGACTGGCGGGATTCGCCGATCCGGCGCTGAACCGCTGGCCCGGCGTCGAGACCGGCATGGCCGAGATCGGCCGCATTCTGAAGGTGCTGAAACAGGCGGGCGCCAGGTCGGTGTGTCTGGCGGGAACCGTGTCGCGGCCGGACTTCCGGAAGCTGAAGCCCGATCTCAAGGGGGCTTCGGTTCTGCCCGGCATCATCGCGGCGGCGACCAAGGGCGACGACGCCCTGTTAAGGAAGATCCTGTCGGTGTTCGAGGCCGAAGGCTTCGCCGTCGAGGGGGCGGACGACATCCTGGGCGGCGAGACCCTTCCGGCCGGGGCGCTGGGCTCGGTCCGGCCGACGGCGGCGCAATTGAGCGATGTCCACAAGGCGTTGCACGTCGCGGACAAGTCCGGCGAACTGGACATCGGTCAGGGCGCGGTGGTGGTGGATGGCCTGGTGCTGGCTGTGGAGGCCCAGGAGGGAACCGACGCCATGCTGACTCGGGTGGCGGGACTGCCCCAAGCGCTACGCGGCCGTCCGGGCCTGGGCAAAGGCGCGCTCGGCAAGTCGCCCAAGCCGATCCAGGACTTGCGGGTCGACATGCCGGTGATCGGACCGCGCACCGTGACCCTGGCGGCCGAGGCCGGTCTGGCGGGGATCGCAGGGCGTGAGGGGCGGCTGATCGTCATCGACCGGCGCGGCGTGATCGAGACGGCCGACCGGCTGGGCCTGTTCGTCTGGGGCGAGCCGGGATGACGGCCACCAAGTCCGAGGACCGGCCGCTGACGATCATGCTGGTCGCGGCCGAGGCCTCGGGCGACGCCTTGGGGGCCGGGCTGGCGCGGGCGCTGAAGGCGCGGCTGGGCGACCGCGTGCGGTTCGTCGGCGTCGGTGGGCCGAAGATGGCGGCCGAGGGCGTCGACAGCCCGTTTGACATCACCGAGCTGTCGATCCTGGGTTGGATCGAGGGAATCAGGGCTTATGGCCGGGTCAAGCGGCGGGTGGCGGAGACGGCCGCCCTTGCCGAGCGCGAGCGGCCGGACGGGGTGGTGCTGATCGACAGCTGGGGCTTCACCATCCGGGTGGCCAAGGCGATCCGGGCGGCTCGGCCGGAGATTCCCCTGATCAAATATGTCGGGCCGCAGGTGTGGGCCTCGCGGCCGGGGCGGGCGAAGAC
>CAXBPJ010000412.1:0-2151 GCA_963977325.1 uncultured Brevundimonas sp.
ACCACAGCAATATTGTTGCGTAGGTTCAAGGCATTAGGTCGTTCATGCCTTCGCGAACCGCGTTGACGATCCCGCCCACCTCCTGTATCAGCCCGCCTTCGCTCGGACCGGTACTCGGTTCGACCCCGCTTTCGTCCCTCCAGGAACCCTCCCGATGCTGAAGAGCACCACGGCTTCGCTGAAGCCGGCCGAGGTCGAGAAGAAGTGGATCCACATCGACGCCGAAGGCGTCGTGGTGGGCCGTCTCGCGACCTTCATCGCCAACCGTCTGCGCGGCAAGCACCGCGGCGACTACACCCCGCACGTCGATTGCGGCGACTATGTCGTCGTGACCAACGTCGACAAGGTCGTCTTCACGGGCGCCAAGGCCACCGACAAGGTCTACTACCGTCACACCGGCCACCCGGGCGGCGTGAAGGCCACCACCCCGGAGAAGGTGCTTAACGGCCGCTTCCCCGAGCGCGTGCTGGAAAAGGCCGTCGAGCGCATGCTGCCCAAGGAGAGCCCCCTGGCTCGCCTGCAGATGACGCATCTGCGCCTGTTCGCCGGCGCCGAGCACACCCACCAGGCCCAATCGCCCGAGACCATCGACTTTAAGTCGCTGAACTCCAAGAACACCCGGAGCGTCTGAGCATGACCGACGTGACCAACACCGAGGCCGCGACCGGCTTTGACGCCCTGAAGGGCCTGGGAACGACCGCCGAGGCCGCCCCGGAATACACCCAGAAGCTGGACGCCCAGGGCCGCGCCTATTCGACCGGCAAGCGCAAGAACGCCATCGCCCGCGTGTGGATCAAGCCGGGCTCCGGCAAGATCACCATCAACGGCAAGGACCAGGAGCAGTATTTCGCTCGCCCCGTGCTGCGCATGATGATCGCCCAGCCGCTGCAGGTGACCGACCGCGCCACCCAGTTCGACGTCGATGTGACCGTCGAGGGCTCGGGCCTGTCGGGCCAGGCCGGCGCCATCCGCCATGGCCTGTCGCACGCCCTGACGCACTATGAGCCGGAGCTGCGCAAGCTGCTGAAGCCGCACGGCTTCCTGACCCGCGACAGCCGCGTCGTCGAGCGCAAGAAGTACGGCCGCGCCAAGGCCCGCCGCAGCTTCCAGTTCTCGAAGCGCTAACTCGCGACCCGCGAGTGGGACTACGAAGGGGCGCTTCGGGGAAACCCGGAGCGCCTTTTTCTTTTCTCGTTGTCGGCGCGCGAACCAGGAGACGACGATGCACACCATCTTCATCGACGGCGAGGCCGGGACGACCGGGCTGGATGTGTTGCGGCGGCTGGAGGCCCGCGACGATCTGGAGCTGATCCTGCTGGGGGAGCGGCGGCGCGATGTGGCGGCGCGACGCGAGGCGCTGAACACGGCCGATGCGGTGATCCTGTGCCTGCCGGACGAGGCCGCGCGCGAGGCCGTGGGGATGATCGACAATCCGGCGGTTCGGCTGATCGACGCCTCGACCGCCTATCGGGTCGATCCTGCCTGGGTCTATGGGTTCGCGGAACTGCGGCCGGGCCAGCGCGAGGCGATCGCGGGGGCCATACGGGTGTCGAACCCCGGCTGTTATCCGACCGGCTTCCTAGCCTTGGTCGCGCCCTTGGTGCGCGCCGCGCTGATCCCGGCGGACTGGCCGGTGACCGTCAACGCCGTCAGCGGCTATTCCGGCGGCGGCAAGGCGATGATCGCCGAGTTTGAAGACGGGGAGGGCGCGCCGCCCTATCGCGCCTATGGCCTGTCGCTGGGCCACAAGCACGTGCCGGAGATGACGGCGCACGCGGGTCTGGAGCGGCCCGTGCTGTTCGCGCCGGCGGTGGGCGCCTATCGCCAGGGGATGCTGGTCGAGGTTCCGCTGCATCTGTCGGCCCTGCCGGGGGCGCCGTCGGTGGAGGCGGTCCATGCCGTCCTGGCCGAGGCCTATGACGGCGCGCGGTTCGTCGAGGTCATGTCCTTGGCCGACAGCGAGGCGATGACCGGGATCGATCCCGAGGGGCTGAACGGGACCAACCAGCTGCGGCTGCATGTGTTCGGCGACCGTAACGGCGGTCAGGCGCGGCTGTCAGCGCTGCTGGACAACCTGGGCAAGGGCGCCTCAGGCGCGGCGGTGCAGAACCTGAACCTGATGCTGGGGCTGGACGAGGGTGACGGAGGGTG
>CAXBPJ010000413.1:0-2150 GCA_963977325.1 uncultured Brevundimonas sp.
GGCCCAGAAGCAGCCACAAAAGACCCCCTTGACCGACGATTCCCACATCGACGCCCTGACCCCGGGCGGGCCTTCAGACATCGCCCCGATCGCCATCGAGGACGAGCTGCGCCGTTCGTATCTCGACTATGCGATGAGCGTGATCGTGTCGCGCGCCCTGCCCGACGCGCGCGACGGCCTGAAGCCGGTTCACCGGCGCATCCTGTATTCGATGCACGACCTGGGGATGGAGCCGAACCGGTCCTATTCCAAGTGCGCTCGCGTGGTCGGCGACGTGCTGGGCCGCTTCCATCCGCACGGGGACCAGTCGGTCTATATGGCCCTGGTGCGCATGGCCCAGCCCTTCTCGATGGGGCTGATGCTGGTCGACGGCCAGGGCAATTTCGGCTCGGTCGACGGCGATATGCCGGCCTCGATGCGATACACGGAATCGCGCATGGCCCCGGCGGCCGTGGCGCTCTTGGCCGACATCGACAAGGACACGGTCGATTTCCAGCCGAACTATGACGAGAAGGAGCTGGAGCCCGTCGTCCTGCCGGCGCGCTATCCAAACCTTCTGGTCAACGGCGCCGGCGGCATCGCCGTCGGCATGGCCACCAACATCCCGCCGCACAATCTGGACGAGATCGTCGACGCCTGCGTGGCAGTGCTGGACGACCCCGACATCGGACATGACCAGCTCCTGGACATCGTGCCGGGGCCGGACTTCCCGACCGGCGGTGAGATCATGGGCCGGACGGGCGCGCGAAACGCCCTGCTGGACGGGCGCGGCTCGGTGGTGGTGCGCGGCAAGGCCTCGATCGAGGAGATCAGGAAGGATCGCGAGGCGATCGTGGTCACCGAGATCCCCTTCCAGGTGAACAAACAGACCCTGATCGAACGCATCGCCGAGATGGTGCGCGAGAAGCGTCTGGAGGGCATTTCCGACGTCCGCGACGAATCCAGCCGCCAGGGCATGCGGATCGTCATCGAGCTGAAGCGCGACGCCTCGGGCGACGTGGTCCTTAACCAGCTGTATCGCTACACGGCTCTGCAATCCTCGTTCGGCGTCAACATGCTGGCCCTGAACCGCGGCCGGCCCGAGCAGATGGGGCTGCGCGCCCTGATCGACGCCTTCCTGGATCACCGCGAAGAGGTGGTGGTCCGCCGCATCAAGTTCGAGCTGACCAAGGCGCGCGACCGGGGCCACGTGCTGGTCGGCCTGGCCACGGCCGTCGCCAATATCGACGAGGTGATCCACATCATCCGCTCGTCGGCGGACCCTTCCGAGGCGCGCGAGCGGCTGCAAGACAAGGCCTGGCCGATCGGCGACATGATGGCCCTGGTCGAACTGATCGCCGATCCGCGCACCGTCATCATCGACGGCGACAAGATCCGCCTGACCGACGAGCAGGCCCGCGCCATCCTGGCCCTGACGCTGAGCCGCCTGACCGGCCTGGGCCGCGACGAGATCATGGAGGAGGCGAGGGGCCTGGCCGGGACCATCCAGGGCCACCTGACCCTGCTCAGCGACCGCAGGAACATCATCGCCCTGATCCGCGAGGACCTCTTGGCCGCCAAGGCCGAGTTCGCCGTCCCGCGTCGCACGACCATCGGTGAGTCGGACGGCGACATGGAGGACGAGGACCTGATCCCCCGCGAGGACATGGTCGTCACCGTCACCCACACCGGCTACGTCAAGCGCGTCGCCCTGAACGCCTATCGGACCCAGCATCGCGGCGGCAAGGGCCGCAGCGGCATGTCGATGAAGGATGAGGACGCCATCACCGGCGTGTTCTCGGCCTCGACCCACACGCCGGTCCTGTTCTTCGCCACCAACGGCAAGGCCTATAAGCTGAAGGTCTGGCGCCTGCCGCTGGGCGCGCCGCAGTCGCGGGGCAAGGCCTTCGTCAATCTGCTGCCGATCGAGCCGGGCGATTCGATCATGAACGTCCTGCCCCTGCCGGAGGACGAGGCCGACTGGGCCAACTACGACATCATGTTCGCCACCAAGTCCGGCGATGTTCGGCGTAACAAGCTCAGCGACTTCGCCACGGTGAACCGCGCCGGCAAGATCGCCATGAAGCTGGAGGACGGCGACCATATGGTGGGCGTGGCCCTGTGCACCGGCGAGGACGACGTGTTGCTGACCACCGCGCTCGGCCAGGCCA
>CAXBPJ010000414.1:0-2149 GCA_963977325.1 uncultured Brevundimonas sp.
GCCGAGAAACTGTCGCCCTCTGCGGTGAACAGCACCACACGCGCCGCCGCATCGGCCTGGGCCGCCGTCACCGCCTCGGTCATGGCGGCGTACATAGCCTGAGTGATGGCGTTCTTCTTGTCGGGCCGGTTCAGCCGGATTTCGACCACGCCATCCTCGGTCCGCACCACGATTTCGCTCACGCCTCAACCTCCTTGGGGCCGGTCGCCCGCCACCAGTCCACACCCTCGTTGTCGCGCGCGCGCTCCACACGCCCGCGTCGCTCCAGATAGTTGAGATGCGCCAGGGCCTCGCCCGTGGCCATGGCGTAGACGCTGTCCGACACCGGACGGGCGAACAGGCTGCCGAAGACGTCGATCGCCCGGGCAGGTTCCGCCAGACGACGGCTCAGCCGTTTCAGCGCCACCCCGTGACCGCGCAGCAGCGCCTCCAGCCGCGGATGCAGCCCCTTGAACGGCTCACCATGCGACGGCAGGACATAGAGGTCGCTCGGCAGTTCGACCCGCAGCCGCTCGCAGGCCGCCATCCAGTCGCCCAGCGGATCGGCCAGCGGCTCGGTCGGCCACACCGACACGTTCGAGCTGATCTTCGGCAGCACCTGGTCGCCTGAAATGAACACCCCGTCGTCCAGCCGCCACAGGCCGATATGCTCCGGCGAATGCCCCTCCCCGGCCACCAGCCGCCATTCCCGGCCATCAATGGTCAGGCTCTCGCCGCCGACGATCCGCTGATAGGACGGCGGCAACGGCGCGACCCCCATGGCGAAACGACCGTAACTCCCGCGCCAGCCCTCGATCCGCGCCGCATTCCATCCGGCGGCGCGATAGAAGCGGGCGCCGTCTTCGGGCGCCGGCCCGGTGTCGGCCAACAGCATCCGCGCCGTCACATATTCCAGCCGCGACATCAGCAGCGGCGCCGCGAACCGCTCGCACAGCCAGCCGACCAGCCCGATGTGATCCGGATGCATGTGGGTGGCCAGCATCCTTGTCACCGGTCGTCCGGCCAGCGGCCCGGCCAGCGCAGCCCCCCACGCTTCGCGCGTGTCCGGTAGGTTCAACCCGGTGTCGACGATCAGCCAGCCGTCGTCGTCACGCAGCGCCCAGACATTGACGTGGTCCAGCGCCATCGGCAGCCGGAACCGAAGCCACAGCACCCCATCAGCCACTTCCACGGCCTCCCCCGGCCCCGGCGGCGGCGGCCCCGGATAAACCAGGCCGCGCGCCGTCTCGCCGTCCTGCACGGACTGTCCGTCGGCCAAGAGTGCGTCTCCAAATGCAACGCGCCGACCCTGCCCCAAGGCCCGATCCGGGTCAAAGGGTCACCTTGATGAAGCCCTTTTCGTCGGCGAGCGTTGCCGCTTGACCCCGGCGCGCCGCTTGGCCAAGCCTGCGCCCAATAGAGACGACCAGAGGAAACCCGGATATGTCGCGTTACGTCATGGCCCAGGCGGGCATGCTGCTGACCCTCTTCGCCTTCACGCCGGTCCCTGTCCACGCGCAGGAAAGGCCACGCCATTCGCAGGATCAGCGCGATGTGCAGGAACGTGACACCAACGCCAGTCGACTGGGTCGCGGCGCAGCGGCCCGCCAGGGCGCAGCCCAGACGCCGGAGGAGGCGGCTGCGGCCGCGACCCAGGCCCTGACGGCTGCCGGTGTCTCCTGCCAGGTCGTCAATGCTCGCGAGGTCGGTCGCATCCCCGATGGATCTGGCGCGGTGCTCGAGGCGGCATGCGCAACTGGGCCGGGTTACGTCCTGACCACCGCCACGCCGCCGACGACGTTCAACTGCCTGATCGCCACCCGCCAAGCGGACGACGCGGTCGCCGCCAATCCGGCGGCCACGCCTCCGCGCTGCGAACTGCCTCAGAACGCCGACCTGTCAGCGGCGGTCCAGCCGTGGGCCCAGGCTGCGGACATCGGGTGCTCCGTCGATCAGGTGCGTTGGGTGGGCCGAACCGGCGCCGGCAACGATCGCTACGAGATCGGCTGCAACGGCGTGGGCGGAGCCTGGATCGAGGTGGCGCAGAACGGCTCTTTCGTGTCCAAGCTCGACTGCCTGCAGATCCCAGCAAGCGCCGGAACCTGCGAGTTCACCACCGCCGCCGAATCCGCCGCCGGCATCCGGGCGCAATTGGCCGGCTCTCCCGCCG
>CAXBPJ010000415.1:0-2147 GCA_963977325.1 uncultured Brevundimonas sp.
CATCTCGGCCGGGCTCGACTATCCGGGCATCGGGCCCGAGCATGCCTGGCTGAAGGACATCGGCCGCGCCGAGTATCGCGCCGCGACGGACTGGGAGGCGCTGGAGGCGTTTCAGCTATGCGCGAAGCTGGAGGGGATCATTCCGGCTCTGGAACCCAGCCACGCCCTCGCTCGCGCCGGCGAGATCGCCCGCGAGGTCGGCAAGGGCGGCGACGTGGTGCTGAACATGTGCGGTCGGGGCGACAAGGACATCTTCGCGGTGGCGAAGCATCTGGGGGTGGAGCTGTGAAGGGGCTGCTTTCTCCCTCCCCTTCGGGGGAGGGCGGTCGCGCCAGCGACCGGGTGGGGCCGATCCGCGATTTCGCCGCCCTCCCCACCCGGCCAAAGGCCACCCTCCCCTCCAGGAAGGGAGAATCCTCATGACCACCGCCCGCATCAACGCCCGCTTCGCCGCGCTGAAGGCCGAGGGTCGGGCTGGGTTCGTGGCCTATGTGATGGCCGGCGATCCGTCGCGGGACGAGGCGCTGGAGATCCTGCGCGGCCTGCCTGCCGCAGGGGCCGACATCATCGAGCTGGGTTTCCCCTTCTCGGACCCGATGGCCGAGGGTCCGCCGATCCAGAAGGCGGCCTTGCGCGGCCTCCGGGCCGGGCTGACGGTGAAGGGCACGCTCGATCTGGCCCGCGCCTTTCGCGAGGGCGACTCCGACACGCCCCTGATCCTGATGGGCTATCTCAATCCGATCGAGACCCACGGCTACGACGCCTTCGCGCGCGACGCGGCCGAGGCGGGAGTGGACGGGGTGATCGTGGTCGACTGCCCGCCGGAGGAGGCCGGCCCGCTGTCCGAGGCCCTGGATACGCGGCAGGTTTCGCTGATCCGGCTGGCCACCCCGACCTCTGACGATGCGCGGCTGAAGGTCATCGCCCGAGGCACCTCCGGCTTCGTCTATTATGTGTCGGTCGCTGGCGTGACCGGGGCCAAGGAGGCGGTAGCGGGCGACGTGGCGCCGGCCGTGGAGCGCGTGCGCGCGGCGTCGGGCCTGCCGGTCGCGGTCGGATTCGGGATAAGGACGCCAGAGCGCGCGGCCGAGATCGCGCGGGTGGCCGATGCCGTGGTGGCCGGGTCGGTCCTGGTCGACGAGGTCGCGGCCGCGCTGGCGGCGAACGAAGCCTCCGCGCCCCGCGCTCTGGCCAAGGTGCGCGCACTCTCGGACGCCGTGAAGGGTGCGCGCCATCAAAAGAGCGTCTAGGAAGCCGCCATGGCCGACAAGCACAAGCCCCAGGACGGAAAGCCGCAGCCCGAGAAGCGCGGCGGCTGGCTATCGCGCTTCGCGCCCGGTGTGCGCAAGATCGTCACCCGGCGCGACACGCCCGACAATCTCTGGGTCAAGGATCCGGATTCCGGCGAGATGCTGTTCCGGGCCGATCTGGAGACGTCGCTGTGGGTGACGCCGTCGGGACGGCACGTGCGGATCGGCGCCCAGGATCGGCTCTTACGAAGCCCTGCCGACACCGGAGGTCCCCGAGGATCCGCTGAAGTTCTCGGATGGCAAGCCCTATCGCGAACGGCTGGCCGCCGCCCGTAAGGGCACGGGCGCGCGTGACGCCATGGCTATCGGCCTCGGCGAGATCGGCGGCGTGCCGGTCGTGGTCCTGGTCCAGGACTTCAAGTTCATGGGCGGCTCGCTAGGCATGGCGGCCGGGGAGGCCTTCATCGCCGCGGCCCGCGCGGCGGTCGAGCGCGATTGCCCCCTGGTTTGTTTCACCGCCGCCGGTGGCGCGCGGATGCAGGAGGGCGCGCTGAGCCTGATGCAGATGGCCCGCACCACCCTGGCCATTCAGGAGCTGAAGGATGCGGTGTTGCCCTATGTGGTGGTCCTTACCGATCCGACGACGGGCGGGGTGACGGCAAGCTACGCCATGCTGGGCGACGTCCACCTGGCCGAGCCCGGCGCCTTGATCGGCTTTGCGGGTCCGCGCGTGATCGAGACCACCATTCGCGAGAAGCTGCCGCCGGGCTTCCAGCGCGCAGAATACCTCCAGGAAAAAGGCATGGTCGATCGGGTCGTGCCCCGCGGCGACCTGCCCAAGGTCCTGGCCGACATCCTGTCGATCCTGATGGGCGGGCGACGCAAAGCCGCATAAGC
>CAXBPJ010000416.1:0-2141 GCA_963977325.1 uncultured Brevundimonas sp.
GTGCAGGCCGCCGCGCACGCCGCAGATCAGCGAACCGTCTTCGGCGGGCAGGGCGAAACCGATCTGGTCGGGCGCGTCCCAGCTTTCGGTCGCGCCGTCGTCGTGGCCATAGCGATGCAGCCTGCGGCCCTTGATATCGACGAACCAGATCGAGGCGCGCTCGGCGTCCCAAACCGGACCCTCGGCTAGTTCCGCCTTCAAATCCCAGACGAGTTCGGGGGCGGCCTCAGCCATGCCTGAATCACTCGGCCGGCGCCGCGGGCGGACGACTGGCGGCGATCTGATCGGTCCAGTCGATGATCTGGGTGTTGATGTCGCGGCTGGCGACATCAAAGGCCTGGACGATGGTCGAGACGCGGTTCTCGGCGGCCGGTTGGCTGACGCTGAAATTGCGCTCGGCGATCACTTGGCGATCCGGAAAGCTCAGGATGCGGCCGCGCGCCGCGATCACCACGGTCGGGGCCGCTCCCTCATACTCGTAGCGCGCCTCGAACGCGCGCACGTCGAGATCGAGGGACAGGTCGGCGGGGGTCAGCTCCTGGCGGCCGATGATCCGGGTCGACCGGCTGCGCTCGGCGAAGGCGTTCTGGAGATTGTCGGTGAACAGGGTGTCGGCGTCCGACACCCAGCGCGCGCCGCCGATATAGGCCGCCTCCGAACCGGTGACGCCCAGGATTCGCTGAGCCCGCGTGGCGTCCGGGAAGGTGATCCGCCGCAGGGCCACCGATGTGGTTTGGGCCGATGGCGTGCCCGGCGCCGCCTCCGCCGGGGCCGATCCGAAGCGGTACAGCTGCACCGGATCGGGCGTGCTCAGCAGGGCGCAGCCGCTGAGGGCGATGGCGGCGGCGGCCAAGGCGGCGATGGGGAGGGCGCGGGTCATGGTTCGACCTCGAGTTCGGTGGAGGCCGGTCGGCCGATGAAGTCACGCGGGCTGGTCCGCACCTGATCGACCAGTTCCTCCAGCGACTCGGTGGCGTTCTCCAGCCCCTGGATGGCGGTGGTCAGTTGCGGCAGGCCGGTGGTGGCGAAGTTGTCGATCGGACCTTGCAGGCCGCTGGCCGTCTCGTTGATCGTCTCCATCGCCTGACGGGCCTCATTGGCGGCCTGTTCGATATTGGCGATGGCCTGGGCCCCGTCGCCCTCGACAAGGCGGCGCGCCTCGGCGCCCAGGGCTTCGTACTCCTCAACGGCGTCGGCGGCGGAGGCGAGGGTGCGCTCCAGGTCGGCCAGCATGCCCTTGCGGGCGTCGAACTCGCGGCTGACGCTCTCGACGCTGGCCAGAGTGGTGGAGAAGGAGCGAATATTGTCGTCGGACAGCACGCGGTTGACGCGGTTCAGCGCATCGACCGCCTGGGCAAGCACGGTGCCGCCGCCCTGCAGCAGTTCGGCGATGGGACTGGGCTGACTCTGGATCACCGGGACCACATTCTCGGCGTACTGGGTCTTGAGCAGCGGGCTTTCAGGGTTTCCCGCCGTGATCTGGATATAGTTCAGGCCGGTGATGCCCTGAGGCTCCAACTGCGCCCGCGAGGTCACCCGCACAGGGGTGGTGGCGTCCAGCCGGACGCGCGCGATCACCTCGCTGCCGGTGTCCGGATCGAGATTGAGGTCGGTGACCTCGCCGACGCGGATACCGTTGAAATGCACCTCGCCGCCCTCCGACAGCCCGCGAACCGGCCCGTAGAAGACAATGTCGTACAGGTCGTACTCGTTCGCGAAGCTGATCCGCGCCAGCCAGATGGCGAAGATGGCCAAGAGGCCGAGCAGCGCCACGGTGGCGACCCCGACGACGGCGTAATGGGCGTCTCTTTCCATCGTCCGCCCTCCTCAGGCGGCAGTCTCAAGCGCGCGGCAGGCGAAAGTGGAAGCCGGTTTCGCCGCCCGCCGCGCGCTCATGTTACATTCTCCGGCTCGGCCTTAGCCGAGCCTTGGGCGGCGCGACCGCGCGGACCCAGGAAGTAGTCCTTGATCCACGGATGATCGGAACGCTCCAGTTCCTGAACCGTGGCTTTTTCCACGACATGCTTGTCGGCCAACACCGCGATCCGGTCGCAGACGGCGTACAGGCTGTCGAGGTCGTGGGTGATCATGAAGACGGTCAGGCCCAGGTCGTCCGACAGCCGGCGGATCAGCTCGTCGAA
>CAXBPJ010000417.1:0-2137 GCA_963977325.1 uncultured Brevundimonas sp.
CTATCTGGATGGTCTGAACCCCGAACAGCGGCTGGCGGTCGAAACCACCGAGGGCCCGGTGCTGGTTCTCGCCGGCGCCGGCACCGGCAAAACGCGCGTCCTGACCACCCGCCTGGCGCACATCCTGGCCACCGGCCGCGCCCGTCCGTGGGAGCTGTTGGCCGTCACCTTCACCAACAAGGCGGCGCGCGAGATGCGCGAGCGGATCACCGCCCTGATCGGCCCTTCGGCCGAAGGACTGCGCTGGCTGGGCACCTTTCACAGCGTGGCGGCGCAGATCCTCCGCCGCCATGCCGAGCTCGTGGGACTGAAGTCCAGCTTCACCATCCTGGACACCGACGACCAGGAGCGCCTGCTGAAACAGCTCCTGGAAGCCGCCAAAATCGACACCAAACGCTGGACGCCGCGCTCTCTGGCCGGGCTGGTCGATCACTGGAAGAACCGGGGGTGGACCCCGGACAAGCTGCCGCCCACCGAGGATTTCGCCAATGGCAAGGGGCAGTCGCTCTACGCCGCCTATCAGGCGCGGCTGGTGGCGCTGAACGCCTGCGACTTCGGCGATCTGTTGCTGCACAACCTGACCATCCTGGCGAAACACGCGGATATCGCGGAGGAATATCGGCGGCGGTTCCGCTACATCCTGGTCGACGAGTATCAGGACACAAACGTCGCCCAGTACCTGTGGCTCAGGCTGTTGACCTCCTCGACCGGCAATGTCTGCTGCGTCGGGGATGACGATCAGTCGATCTATGGCTGGCGGGGCGCCGAGGTAGACAACATCCTGCGCTTTGAGCGCGATTTCCCCGGCGCGACAATCATCAAGCTGGAGCGGAACTATCGCTCGAGCAGCCACATCCTGGGCGCGGCCTCGGCCCTGATCGCCGCCAACAAGGACCGTCTGGGCAAGACCCTGTGGACCGAGGACAAGACTGGCGACAAGGTGCGGGTGCGGGGCGTCTGGGATGGAGAGGCCGAGGCCCGGCTGATCGCCGACGAGATCGAGACCGCGCGGCGCGAGGGCCATAGATACAAGGAGATGGCGGTCCTGGTTCGCGCCTCGCATCAGATGCGGGCGTTTGAGGAGCGGTTCGTCATGCTGGCCGTGCCCTATGTGGTCATCGGCGGCCCGCGCTTCTTCGAGCGGGCGGAGATCCGCGACGCCCACGCCTATCTGCGCCTGATCCAGTCCGAGGACGACGACCTGGCCTTCGAGCGGATCGTCAACACGCCCAAGCGCGGCATCGGCGACACCAGCGTGCAGAAGATCCTGCAGATCGCCCGGCTGGCGGGCGTGTCGGCCATGACCGCCGTGCGCGACCTGATCGTCTCGGACGAGCTTCAGGCGCGGACCCGCACGGCGCTCACCACCTTCGTGCGCGACCTCGACCGCTGGCGGGCCCTGTCCCAGACCGTGCGCCACTGGGAGCTGACCGAGACCGTGCTGGAGGAGAGCGGCTACACCGACATGCAGCGCGCCGACCGCGCCACGGGCCAGACGCGGCTGGATAACCTCAAGGAGCTGGTCCAGTCGATGCAGGCCTTCGACAATCTTCAGGCCTATCTGGAGCATGTGTCGCTTGTCATGGACCTGGACCGGGGCGAGGCGGGCGACGACGCCGTCCAGATCATGACCCTGCATGGCGCCAAGGGGCTGGAGTTTCCCCTCGTGTTCCTGCCGGGCTGGGAGGAAGGCGTGTTCCCGTCCCAGCGCTCGATCGACGACAAGGGCGAGAAGGGCCTCGAGGAGGAGCGGCGCCTGGCCTATGTCGGCGTCACCCGAGCCAAGCGCGACGCCCGTATCTCCTTCGCCGCTAATCGCCAGGTCTATGGCCGCTGGACGACCCAGCTGCCCAGCCGCTTCGTCGATGAACTGCCCATCGATCATGTCGAGGCCCAGAGCGAGACGGGCTATTACGGCGCCTCGACCGGCATGAAGGAGGCCAAGAGCCGCTGGGACGACGCCCCCACCTTCGGGGCCGGCTATTCCTCGCCCGGCTGGAAGCGGGCCCAGTCTTTCACCGCCGGCCAGGTCCCGGTCAGTCGCGCCGCCCGCAACACCCTGATCGAGGGCGACGGCCGGCTGATCGCCTCGGCCGATCCGAAGTTCGGCGGCAACTGGGCGCGCGGCGAGCGGGTG
>CAXBPJ010000418.1:0-2121 GCA_963977325.1 uncultured Brevundimonas sp.
CGTTTCCTCCTCGCCAGTTCCGCCATCGCCGTCGTGCTGTCGGCCCCGGCCGTCGCCCAGGAAGCTGTCCCTGAAGCCGCGCCGACACAGTCGGTGCTTGGCCCGCCGGTCGACCTTCGCTCGCTGGAGCCGGTGGCGCCGCCGCGTCCGCTGATCGACGACACGGGGACTGAGGCGGAACCCGACACCGAAGCCCAACTCGCCGACGCCGAGCCCACCGAGCCCTACGACCCGCGCCCGGCTCCCCGAGATGCTCAGGGCCGTTCGGTCTATGGTCTGTTTCTGGCCGGCAAGGTCGCCAGCGCCATCGGGAATCCCGAGGTCGGAGCCGAGTATCTGGCCGACGCCTATGCGCTCAGCCCGGAGCAGCCGCGCATCCGCGATCGCGCCTTCATTTCCTCCCTGCTGGTCGGCGACCTCGACCTGGCGGCGCGGATTCCGCCTGAGGCCGACGGGAGTCCGGTGACGGTCGAGGCCGCGCATCTGGTCCGGGCCGTGCGGGGCGCCTTCGGCGGCGACGCGCGTCGGGCCAACGCCGCCCTCAAGGCGCGGCCGATCGGTCAGCCGCACGCCTTCGCTGGTCAGATCATCGCGCCTTGGGTTGCGGCGGCGGCCGGCGACTGGACCACCGCCCTGCAACCCGTGGCGACCGAGGGCGACGCCGCCTCCATCGCCTTCGGCCGCTATTTCCGCGCCCGCCTGCTGGAACTGCGCGGGCGTCCTGACGAAGCGCTCGAGGAGTTGCGCGCCGTGTCTCTGGACGGCGCCGGCGGCCGCGTGTTCCGCGTGGCGGTCGGCGAACTGCTGGAGCGCGACGGGCGCCGAGACGAGGCCCTGGCGCTCTACAACGAACTGATCGCCGCCGACGCCAACAACTTCCGCGCCGTCGCGGGCAAGGCGCGGATCGAGGCCGGAGAGCGCCCGCCGCCCGCGCCGACCCTGCGAGAGAACGCGGCCGAGGCCCTGGCTTCCGCCGCCGCCCTGGCCGCGCGCGAACGGCTGAACGAGTTCGCCGTGCTGTATCTGCGCCTGTCCTTGGGCGTGTCGCCATCGGACGAGACGCGTCTTGTCCTGGCCCAGGCGCTTCAGGCCGCGCGTCTGGAAGAGGCGGCTCGGGCCGAATATGCGCGGGTGTCGACCGAAAACCCCCTGATGTACGCGGAGGCGCGCCAACGTCTGGCCGCCAGCTATCAGGAAGCCGACCGCCCCGATCTGGCGCTGGCCGAGGCGAGGCGAGCGTTCGAGGCTGACCCCACCAATGCGGCGGCGGCCTACAATCTGGCGGCGGTCTACACCGAACAGGAGCGCTACGCCGAAGCGCTGGAGATCCTCGACGGCCCGACTTTAAACACCGCCCGCCAGCCCTGGCCGGTGCGCTTCCAGCGCGGGGCCGTCTATGAGTCGATGGGCCGCAACGATCAGGCCGAGGCCGAGCTGTGGGCCGCGCTTCAGTCCGAGCCCAACGATCCGCAGATCCTCAACTACCTCGGCTATATGTGGGTCGACCACGGCACGCGGGTGGATCAGGGCGCCGAGATGATCGCCCGGGCGGTCGATGCCGAGCCGACCTCGGGCCACTATCAGGACTCTCTCGGCTGGGCCCGCTATCGCCAGGGCCGGTTCGAGGAGGCGGTGCCGATTCTGGAGTTGGCGGTGTCGCTGGAACCGGCCAACGCCGAGATCAACGACCATCTGGGCGACGCCTACTGGCAGGTCGGTCGCGAGCGCGAGGCGCGGTTCCAATGGGAACGGGTGCTGGCGCTCAGCCCCGGCGACGCGCGCCAGGCCGAGGTCGAGCGCAAGCTGGCCCAGGGGCTGGACCGGCTGGCCCCGTCGCCGACCGCCGCCGCGCCGGTCGCCTGACCGGCCGGACATGACCGCCGTCAGCGCCTTCGCCCCGGCCAAGGTCAATCTGTATCTGCACGTCGGCCCGGTCGATGCGGAGGGCTATCATCCCATCGCCAGTCTGGGCGTCTTCTCCGATGTTGGCGACCGGGTGACGGTGGCCCCGGCCGATCGGCTGAGCCTGGAGGTCACCGGCCCGTTCGCGGCAGCGCTTTCCGACACGACGGACAACCTGGTCCTGCGGGCGTTGCGGCGGCTCGGTGGGCGGGCCGGGAT
>CAXBPJ010000419.1:0-2112 GCA_963977325.1 uncultured Brevundimonas sp.
CCCCGCAGGGATTACTGGAGTGGTTCGATGGCTGTCCTGACCGTTGGAGACAATTTCCGTCTCGACATGCGCACGCTGGATCTGCGCGACCTGATCGGGCCGGACACCTGGTGGGGCGACGACCACATCGAGGTGAAGCACGCGCCCGGCGACTACACCGACTATTACGGTGACTTCGACTACGACTGGTACGGCAACGTTTACGGCCGCATCTTCGAGATCGAGAGCAGCTATTACGACGAGCTGGATTTCTCGATCACCGGGCTGAACCTCGACGCCCAGGACTATTTCCGCTCGGCCGACAAGAATGCGCGCGAGAACGCGTATGTCGCCATGTTCAGCGGCGATGACGACTTCTACGGCGGCCGCTACGACGATTGGCTGAACGCCTATGGCGGCGACGACTATATGTTCGGCTTCGGGGGCGACGACACCCTGCTCGGCGGCGATGGCGACGACTGGCTGGACGGCGGCGCGGGCGCCGATTGGCTGGAAGGCGGACGCGGCAACGACGTGTATGTCGTCGACAGCGCCGGTGACCGGATTCTGGAGTACGGCGGAGAGGGCTTCGATCTGGTCGAAGCCACGATCAGCTACACCCTGGACGCCAATGTCGAGGACCTGACCCTGCGCGGCTCGGCGAACATCAACGCCACGGGCAACAGCCTGCAGAACATCCTCACCGGCAACGCGGGCGACAACGTCCTGGATGGCCGCGGCGGCGCCGACTTCATGGAAGGCGGCAAGGGCGACGACATCTACTACGTCGACCACCGCGACGACGTGGTGCTGGAGTACAATCGCGAAGGCTTCGACGAAATACGCTCCTCGGTCAGCTATGACCTGGCCGGAACCTATGTCGAGCGGCTGGTCCTGACCGGGACAGCCGACATCGACGCCATCGGCAACTCCAAGGCCAACCGGCTGGTCGGCAATTCAGGTGACAATGTCCTGGATGGCCGCGGCGGCGCCGACCAGATGGCCGGCGGCCTGGGTGACGACACCTACCATGTCGATCACGCCTCGGACCGGGTCTATGAATCCCGGGGCCAGGGCCGCGACCACATCATCAGTTCGGTCAACCTGAACCTGGCCGGCATCTATGTCGAAGACCTGACCCTGACCGGCTCGGCGACCTATGGCATTGGCAATAGCCTGGACAATGTCATCACCGGCTCGGACGGTTTCAATGTGCTGTCGGGCGGCGCGGGCGCCGACACCTTCGTGTTCCGCTCGATCCAGGATTCGACCGTGGCCCTTTCGGACCGGATCACGGACCTCGGCGCCGAGGACCGTATCGACCTCAGCCGGATCGACGCCGATACGACGAGAGACGGCGATCAGGCCTTCGCCCTGGTCGACGCCTTCTCTGGCCAGGCCGGTCAGGCGACCTTGACCCTTCGGGGCGACGTCACGTTCCTGAACCTCGACATCGACGGCGACGGCAGCTCGGACTTCCTGCTGAGGCTTCAGGGCGACCAGCGCGACCACGACAACTGGGCTTGGTAAGTCAGGCTTGACGCCATGGCCCGGAGGCGCGACGCCTTTGGGCCATGAGCCGTCCCGCCGTCCTGATCGTCCAGCGCCATCTGGCGCCGCTGTCGGTGTTTCTGGAACCCACCTACGACGTCTTCCGCCTGTGGGAAGGGCCGCCGATCGAGGCCCGTGACGCCGTGCGCGCCCTAATCGTGGCGGGCGAATTTCCCTTGGACACAGCTCTGGTCGCGGGCTTGCCCCGGGTGGAGCTGATCGCCTGCTTTACCTCGGGCCATGACGGCATCGATGTCGGCTGGTGCCGCGAGCGCGGCCTGAAGGTCAGCCACGCGCCGGGCGTGAACCACGAGGATGTGGCCGACCATGCGATAGGGCTGATCCTGGGGTCGGTGCGCAACATCGTCTCGGGTGACCGGGCGCTGCGCGCCGGCGGATGGACACCCGACGCCAAGAGCCTGACGCCGTCTCTGCGCGGCAAGCGGCTGGGGATCGTCGGCCTGGGCGCCATCGGCCAGGCGGTGGCGCGCCGGGCCGAAGTCTTCGGCCTGGAGGTTGCCTGGTGGGCGCCGCGCGACAAGGCCGCCGACTGGCCCCGCGCCGACAGCCTGATCGAGCTGG
>CAXBPJ010000420.1:0-2105 GCA_963977325.1 uncultured Brevundimonas sp.
AGGAGCGTTTCCGGTCCGAGGGCAAGCGCAAGGACGAGGTCTCCAAGGCCGCCTTCCGCGCCGCCTGTCGCGAATACGCCGCCGGCTGGATCGACGTGCAGCGCGACCAGTTCAAGCGGCTGGGCGTGCTGGGCGACTGGGACAATCGCTACGCCACCATGGACTTCGCCACCGAGGCGGCGATTGTCAGCGAATTCCACAAGTTCAAGAATTCGGGCCAGCTGTATCGCGGCTCCAAGCCGGTGATGTGGTCGCCAGTCGAGCGCACCGCCCTGGCCGACGCCGAGATCGAATATCACGACCACGTCTCGCCGACGGTGTGGGTCAAGTTTCCGGTCATCGGGGCGACCGACAGTCATCCGGACGACCTGCTGGCGTTCCGCAACGCCACCCCGGCCATCGTGATCTGGACCACCACGCCGTGGACCATCCCGGCCAACCGGGCGATCAGCTACGGCCCCGACATCGCCTATGGCCTGTACGAGGTCACGGCCATGGAGGAAGGGCTGGAGTTCGAGCCCTGGGCTAAGGCGGGCGACCGGCTGATCCTGGCCGACAAGCTGGCGGAGGCGGTGTTCAAGGCGGCCAAGGTGGCGACCTGGACGCGGGTCGATGATCTCGACCCGTCGGGGCTGGAGTGCGCCCATCCGCTGGCGTCGCTGGATCCCGGCTATGGCTTCTCCGTGCCCCTGCTGGCCGGGGATCATGTGACCGATGACGCCGGCACGGGCTTCGTCCACACCGCGCCCGGCCACGGCGCCGACGACTTCGAGGTGTGGAAGGCTCACGGCCATCACGAGGTGCCCGACACGGTCGATCCCGATGGCGCCTATTATGCGCACGTGCCGCTGTTCGCGGGCCTGAAGGTCATCGAGACCGAGGGCAAGAAGGACAGGATCGGCAAGTTCGGCCCGGCCAACAAGACGGTCACCGAGCGTCTGATCGAGGCGGGCAATCTCTTGGCGCGCGGGCGGCTGGAGCACTCCTATCCGATGAGCTGGCGCTCCAAGGCGCCGGTGATCTTCAGGAACACGCCGCAGTGGTTCATCCGCATGGACTCCGATCTGGAGGACGGCGCGACCCTGCGTGAGCGGGCGCTCAAGGCCGTCGACGCCACGGCCTTCCATCCCGCGGCCGGCAAGAACCGCATCCGCACCATGGTCGAGAGCCGGCCCGATTGGCTCATCAGCCGCCAGCGCGCCTGGGGCACGCCGTTGGCGATGTTCGTCGACAAGCAGACGGGCCAGCCGCTGCATGACGACGCGGTCGACGCGCGCATCCTGGCGGCCATCGAACAGGGCGGCGCCGACGCTTGGTTCGACACGCCCGACGCCGAGTTCCTGGGCAGCCACGACCCGGCCCGGTACGAAAAGATCGAGGACATCCTGGATGTCTGGTTCGATAGCGGCTGCACCCACGCCTTCACCCTGGAGCCGCGCGATCGCGCCCACGGCTACACCGGCGACCGGCCCAGCCACTGGCCGGCGGACCTGTATCTGGAAGGCTCGGACCAGCACCGCGGCTGGTTCCAATCGAACCTGCTGGAGGGGTCCGGCACGCGCGGACGCGCGCCCTATGAGGCCGTGCTGACCCACGGCTTCACCCAGGACGAGAACGGCGAGAAGATGTCGAAGTCCAAGGGCAACACCACCGATCCGGCGGTGGTGATCAAGGAGAGCGGGGCTGACATCCTGCGCCTGTGGGTCGCCCTGGTGGACTATGCCGAGGACCAGCGGATCGGGAAACAGATCCTGCAGACCACGGTCGACGCCTATCGCAAGCTGAGGAACACGGTGCGCTATCTGCTGGGCGCGCTGAACGGGTTTGAGGAGGCGGAACGCCTGCCGCTGGACCAGATGCCGCCGCTGGAGCGGTTCATCCTGCACCGGCTGTGGCAGCTAGATGGGCAGGTGCGCCGCGCCTACGAGACCTATGACTTCCAGGACGTGGTGCGGCCGGTGCTGGAGTTCTGCTCGGGCGACCTGTCGGCGCTGTATTTCGATATCCGCAAGGACAGCCTGTATTGCGACCGCCCCGACGCGATCCGCCGTCGCGCGGCCCGCACGGTGATGGACGCTGTGTTCGAGCGGTTGACGGCCTGGCTG
>CAXBPJ010000421.1:0-2097 GCA_963977325.1 uncultured Brevundimonas sp.
CGCCGATCGAATCGAAGGGATGGACCTCCCACCCCGCGGGTCGCCGGCCGATGACGCTCTCGGCCACCTCGGCGCCGCCCAGGACGCTGACCCGCAACGATCCGTCGTCGGGATAGGCGGCGAGCAGCTGCGCCGGGTCCATCGGCCACTTGCCCGGAAAGTCCCGCCCGTGACGGCCGATCACCGGCAGCTGGTTACCGCTCGGTCGCCGCGCCTGCCCGGCCCATCCCGACAGATCGACCACATTGATCCAGTCCTCGGACGCCAGCTCGACCTGCGTGGCATAGGGCAGCATGGCGTCCCGCACGGCCGGGCCGATGGGCCGCCAAACCGGCCGCGCGCCGAACATGCGCTGGACCACCGCATCGACCTCGGCGGGCTCATAGATCAGCTCTCCGCCAATCGGACCGCGCCACGGCGTCTGGTTGACGATCACCGAGGTCGAGCCCGCCGCCACCCGCGCCACGGCGCTGTTGAAATTGGCGGCCGCCGGCGGCCAGCGCACGACCAAGGCGCCGGCCTCAACCGCCTGCTCCGAGGTCAGCAGATGCACCCCCTCATAGTCGATCAAATCCAAGATCTTGTCGGAGATCGGCGTCTTCGCGCGCAGGATCGGCGAATCCAGCTGGATAAGGCCCGTGCTCAGTCCGGCCCGTGATTGCGCCAGGATTTCCTGGACGTTCGATGCCGTCGTGCCGCCCGACAGGCGGAAGTCCGACGCCAGCACGACATCCAGCCGTCCCGGCGCCGCGCGCCCGCGCACCACCGCGGGGCGAGGAAACCGCGAGACCGCCGCGCGCTCCATGCGGCCATCATGGTCGTCGCGCCGGTGCCAGGCCTCGAATTGCGTTCGATAGGCCGTGCGCGCCGACTGGCCCCGCGCGGCCAGACCCAGGGTCGCGTGCCCGGTCAGGCTGGTGGCCGACTGGCGCACGATGGCCAGCGGCCCGGCGTCCAGCTTGGCGATGGTCTCGCGGCCGAAGCGACGGCGCAGTCGCGCCACATACTCGCCGTCGGCGCCGAACCGCGCCTCGTCCCAGAAGCCGACGCCCTCCAGCGCCTGCTCCCGCCGGAACAGCACCGATGAGAAGTTCCAGCGAAATCCGTTCACACCCCCCGATCGGTTGGCGAACCGCAGATCGGGCGTGGCGGTGACGCAGCGGCTCATGTTGCCCATCGCCTCCGGCTGGTCGAGCAGCGCCGCCACCTGCCGCTCCAGCCGCTGCGGATGGGCCCAGTCGTCGGAGTCGTGGCAGGTGACGAACACGCCGCGCGCCTCGGCCAGGCCGTGATTGCGGCTGACATAGGGGCCGCCGTTCGCGGCGTTGCGCAACAGGCGGATGCGCGGCTCACGCTCGGCCAGCTGTTCGGCGACCGCCCAGCTGCCGTCGGGCGAAGCGTCGTCGACGACCAGCAGTTCCCAGTCCGGCCAACTCTGGCGCTGGATCGAGCGGATCGCGGTCTCCAGGGTCGCCTCGGCGTTCCACACCGGCATGATCACCGACACCAGCGGGCCGCCTGACGCCGCCGGCGCTTCCGCATCGATCTGATCGAGGTCCAGCGGCTCGCCCTCGGCCACCCGCAGCGGCGCCAGGTGGTAGGGTGAAAACAAGCGGTTGATGACGACAAGGCGCGCCGCGTCCGACCCGCCTTCCGAATGCAGCAGATTGGCCTCGGCCAGCGTCAGATTGGCCGACGACATCGACGCCGCCTCCAGCGCCGCCCGGGCCTCGTCTAACCGCCCCATGTCGGTCAGCAGCCGCACCTTCAGCGGTTCCAACCCCGGCCGCGTCGCGCCGCGCCCATGAATCGCCTCAAGATGCGTCAACGCCTCGGGCCAGCCCTGAGGCCCCTGTGCCAGCGCCAAGCCCGCGAGCGCCCACGCCGCCTGAACCGCCGCCTCCACATCCTCGCTGTTCGCCTCGATCAGCCTGAGTTCGGCGGTCGCGCGCTCGTCCAGACCCTTTTCCGCATAGCGCAGCCAGTGATCCACGCGCCGACGCGCCCGCTCCGCCGCGCGGGTGCTGGCCTGTCCTTCGGACCACCCGCTCGCCATGGACCCGAGCTCATAGGCCGCCAGCCCGGTTTCGGCCGCCA
>CAXBPJ010000422.1:0-2097 GCA_963977325.1 uncultured Brevundimonas sp.
CGGGACCAGCCCTGAGCGGCCTGGAGGCGGCCGCGCCTGGCCTCCACCGTCATGCGGCGAAAGCAGAAGGCGGCGAAGTCGGCCTCGTCCATCTCGGGCAGGTCTTCGCCGTCGTCGAGGTCGCTGGCTTCGGGATCAGCCTGATCGCGGCGGCGCCAGCCCTCGTCGGCCTTGCGGCGGTTGAAGTTGGACCGGCCGAGGCCGAGGCGGTCGCACACGCTTATCCCCGGCTCTCCGCCCTCATAGGCGGCGCGGGCCTCAGCCCAGGTTTCGTCAGATCGGATGCGGTACATGCGAGCGGCATATCCCGCGCCTGCGTCAGCAACGGTCGTGACGTTGCCGGACCAAGCCTGCGCCTTACATGTAAGGAAGTAAGGGTGCCGCCATGACGATCCATTTCGCCAAAATCACTTCCAAGTCACAGACCACAGTGCCGGCGGCGGTGCGCGCCGCGCTGCGGGCCAAGCCGGGCGACACCCTCGTCTATCGGGTCGGGCCGGAGGGTGTGACGGTCGCTCGAGCCGAGCCGCTGGACCGGGACTATCTGAGGTCGGTCGAGAGTGGCCTGGGCGAGTGGAAGACGGCGGAGGACGCGGCGGCCTTTGATGATCTGTGACGCCGGCGACGTGGTCGTCGTGCCGTTTCCGTTCAGCGAGATCGCCGTGGCCAAGCCTCGGCCGGCGGTGGTGGTCTCGCCCGAGAGCGTGAACCGGGCGGAGACAAACACCCTGCTGGCCATGCTCACCACGGCGGCCGGGGAAGGCCGGCCGGGGGATGTGCGGCTGCTCGACCTGAGGGATGCCGGCCTGACGTCGGCATGCGTGATGCGGCTGAAGCTGTTCACCCTCGACAACCGCCTGATCTCCCGCCGGATCGGCGCCTTGTCCGCGCGGGATCGCGAGGCGGCGAAGGCGGCGGTATCGGGCCTGATCGCGCTTTAGATCGAGAAGCTGACCCCGCAGCCGCAGCTGGAGGCGGCGTTGGGGTTGCGGACGACGAACTGGGCGCCGGCGAGCTCGTCGACGAAGGCGATCTCCGAGCCCGCGAGGAAAGGCAGGGAGACGGGATCGACCAGGGCGGTCTGGCCGTCACGCTGGATGCGCAGGTCGTCGGGCTCGGCTTCTTCCACCAGTTCGAGCCGGTATTGGAAGCCCGAGCAGCCGCCTCCGTCGACGGCGACGCGCAGCATCAGGGGCTTGTCTTCCGCCGCCGCGATCTCGGCGATGCGGGCGGCGGCGCTCTGGGCCAGGACGACGCCCGAGGGGCTGCGCGGCGAGATCGCCAGATCGGGGTTCGGTTGGACGCCGTTCATGCCCGGCTATATGAGGCGGCGACGGGCGTTCGCAAAGCCCGGGGAGCGAGACGGCTTTTTCGAATGCCCATCATGGCCGATCCTGGCGCGTTCTTGCCATCCCGGACGACGCGAAGCGGCGAGCCGGGACAGGCGCGGTGGCGTCATCCCTCGTCCCGGATAGTCGCTGGCGCGACTTCCGGGATGACAAGCCTTGGGAATGTGTCCGGCCTGGCTCTTTGTGTGAGAGGGGCGGACGCATGACCCCCGCCCCCTATGCCGAGAACGCCGAGCGGTCGCGGGGGCGGTTGGTGCCCGAGCCGGCCAGCCGGACGCGGAACGCCTTCGCGCGGGACCGGGACCGGATCATCCATTCCACGGCGTTTCGGCGGCTGAAGGAGAAGACCCAGGTCTTCGTGGCGCATGAGGGGGATCATTATCGCACCCGGCTGACCCATTCGCTGGAGGTGGCCCAGATCGCGCGGTCGCTGGCCCACGCGCTGAGGCTGGACACCGATCTGGCGGAGACGGTGGCCCTGGCCCACGACCTCGGCCACCCGCCGTTCGGCCATGCCGGGGAGGACGAGCTCCAGGCCTGCATGAAGGGGTTCGGCGGGTTCGATCACAACGTCCAGACTTTCCGCGTGGTGACCAAGCTGGAGGAGCGATACCCGGGCTTCGACGGCCTGAACCTGAGCTGGGAGACGGTCGAGGGGGTGGTCAAGCACAACGGGCCGGTGGGGCATCGGCTGAGCGAGCCCGCGTGGCAGGCGATTGTGGACTATACGGCGGGCTGGGATCTGGGG
>CAXBPJ010000423.1:0-2087 GCA_963977325.1 uncultured Brevundimonas sp.
TCAGCCTCGCGGGAGAGGCCCGTATCCTCGACGCCTTCGGCCCCGCCGTGATCGAGGAGCTTCGGAATGGCCGGACCCTTCTCGTCGAGGACTGCCGGACGGATGCGCGCACGGCGCGCCCGGAGTATCTCCAGACCTGGGACAGCATCGGGACCCGCGCCCTCATCGTCGCGCCCCTGCGCCAAGGCGGCCGCCTGATCGCCATCCTCTATCTCCATTCTGCCGAGCCTCGCGTCTGGACCGACCACGAGGTCAACCTCGTGGAGGACGTGGCGCGACGCACCGCCGCTGCCGTGGAACGGGCGCGGGCCGAAGACGACCTCCGCGCCGCCCTCGCCGCCGTGCGTCTGAACCAGGAGCGCTTCGACCTCGCCCAGGACGTCGGCGGGATCGGCTGGTGGGACTGGGACCTGACCGAAGACCGAGGTTGGGTCTCCGACACCTTCCGCCGCATGCACGGCCTCGAGCCGGATGAAGCGCCCCTCACGCTCGACGACGTCATCTCCGCCATCCATCCGGACGATCGCGCGCCCTATCGGATGGGCCTGAGCGAAGGCCTCAAGCGCGCGGATCCCACGACGATCGAATATCGCGTCCTGCGCCCCGACGGCGCCGTGCGCTGGATCAGCGCCAAGGGCCGGGCGGTGTTCGAGGACGGCCGCTCGACCAAGGCGCTGGGGATCGTCATGGACCTGACGGACCGCAAGCGGGCGGAGGAGCGCCTCCAGCTCCTGATGGGCGAGGTCGACCATCGCGCCAACAATCTGATGGCCGTGGTCCAGGCGACCGTCGCCCTCAGCCGGGCCGAAGATCCGGACACTCTCCGTCAAATCATCATCGGCCGCGTCGCCGCGCTCGCCCGGGCCCACCAGCTCCTGGCCGCCTCCCGCTGGGCCGGGGCCGACCTCGACCGCCTCGTGCGGGAGGAGCTGGCTCCCTTCGTCATCGGCGACGAGGGCCGCCTATCCGTCTCAGGTCCCGCAGTTGCCCTCTCGCCCGCCGCGGCCCAGGGCATGGCCATGACCCTCCATGAGCTGGCGACGAACGCCGCCAAGCATGGGGCGCTGAGCACCGACACCGGTCGCGTGGCGCTGTCCTGGTCCGTCGAGGCCGGTCGTCTTCGCCTGGAATGGCGCGAAACCGGCGGCCCGACGGTCCGCCCGCCCGACCGCCGCGGCTACGGGATGAAGGTGCTGACGCGCGCGCTCGAAGGCATCGGCGGACGCACCTCCGTCGATTGGGCCCATGCGGGCCTCATCTGCACTGCGGAGCTCCCCTTGACGGTGGAGCCTGTCACGGAAGCGTTCCGCTAGCGCCTCCGGCGGACAACGCGAGCCGGCCGCCTGACGGGCCTGAAGAGACCGGCCCACGGCGCGGCGACGCTTGGTTTTCGCACGCGAGTTCCCATGTCTCCGTGTCGCACGACAAACGAAGGGAGCCCCGGATGGCAGGCGGCTGGACCCGCGACGGAGCGGTGCTGGATCAGATCGACGACACCGTCCTCGACGGCGTCCTGACGGCGCGCGCGCGCATCCCCGCGGGCAAGGGGACTGAGAACTGTATCGAATGCGGCGACCACATCCCGGAGGCGCGCCGTCGCGCGGTCCCCGGCGTCATGACCTGCGTGCCCTGCCAGTCGGGCCGCGACAGCCGTGTGGTCACCGCCGGGATCAACCGCCGCGGCAGCAAGGACAGCCAGTTGCGCTGACGCCATGAGCGATACCCTCGCACTGTTTCCGAACCTGGGTCGCGTGCCGGCGGAGTCCGGCCCCGCCGGTCTGCGCTACGCCGAGGCCATCGTCTCGCCCGAGGCCCAAGCCGGCATGATCGACCGCGCCCACACGCTCGACTTCGCCCCTTTCGACTTCCGCGGCTTCAAGGGGAACCGCCGCACAGTCTCATACGGCTCCCGCTACGACTTCACCCACAACCGCGTGGGCCGGGCCGATCCCTTGCCGGAATGGCTGAAGCCGCTCCGCGCGGCCGCAGCCGCCTTCGCCGACATCCCCGAGGCCGAGCTCGTTCAGGCCCTCGTCACCGAATACGCCCCCGGCGCTGGCATCGGCTGGCACCGGGACCGTCCAGAG
>CAXBPJ010000424.1:0-2083 GCA_963977325.1 uncultured Brevundimonas sp.
CGTGATCGAGGACGTCGCTGAAATAGGGGCGGGCCTCCGGATCGATACAGGGCAGATCCAGGCGGGCGAACTTGCCGACAACCTCGCTCATCGGAGTCAGCATGCGCTGGAACCGGATCAGCTGGCGACGGATGTCGAACAGGCGCTGAACGTCGCCGCGCGCCAGAAAGGCGTCGACGGTACGCTGCTCCATGGCCAGCACTTCTTCCTCGATCGCCTCGCCGAGGGGAAGATAGCCGTCCACGACGAAGTCCAGGATGGCGTGCAGGACGTAGTCCACGCCCTGCGACAGCTGAGCTGGGGAGGCCTCCAGCTGCTGCCTTAGAGCTGTATGGCCCCGTGTCGAGCCGTGCCGCACGGTGATGATGTGGCTGTGTCCGACGAAGATGGCCGTTTCGCCGTAGGCGATCTCGCTTTCGCAAAGATGAGCCGTGCGGGTGACGACGAACAGCTGGTCGCCGAGGATATCGACCTTCGGCAGCTGGCCGCCCTTGACGGCGTCCTCCACAGCGAGGGGATGGAGATCGTAGCTCTCGCGGAGCGTCTCCAGTTCGTCAGGCTGAGGATCGACCAGGCCGATCCAGACGAAATCCGACTTGTCGTCGGGACAGCAGATCCGCTCGTCGATATCCACGGACCGGACGCGGCGTCCGTGGCTGTAGAGATGGGCCGCGACCACGGGCATGGCGTCGAATCCTGTGACGGTGACGTCGAGGTTGCACGAGCGGGCACAGGGGGGGAAGCCCGCGTTCCCTACCTCGAATTCATCCCGCCGCCACAATCTCGCCACGGTTCGCTACGCCTGTAGCGTTACGCATGTAGCGGAGATGGTGATGATCGAAAGTCTTCCTCGACGGGAGCGCGAAGTGTTCGAGACGCTGTGCCGTCTCGAGCACGGAACAGCCGCTACTGTCCGTCACGCTCTGTCCGATCCGATCAGCGATTCGGCCGTGCGAACTCTTCTCAGCCGTTTGGAGGCCAAGGGCTGGGTGGCGCGCGAGCCGGGGACGGACGGGTTCGTCTATCGCCCGTCGCCGCGCACCGATAGCGTGGCCAAGGGCGCGCTGCAGCGGATGATCGACACCTTCTTCGCCGGCTCGGCGGCCAGCGCGGCCACGGCCCTGCTGGGCATGGCGGACCGGCTGTCGCCCGAGGAGGCCAAGGCTCTGGAGCAGGCCATCGATCGAGCGCGGGCGGGGGAGGGGCGGTGATGAGCGCCATTCTCATCGGTTCGCTGCTGGTCAAGTCCGGCGTGGTGGCCGGGGCGGGACTGATCGCCGCGCGACTGGTCGGGCGACGGGCGATCGACCGGGTGGATGTGCTGCGGGCGGCGGTGATCGCCCTGCTGACTCTTCCGCTGCTCATGACCTTTGGCCCGGCGCTGCAATGGACGCTGCTCCCGCCGCTCGAGCCCGTGACCCCCGCCGTCTGGCAGGGCGCTGCGCCGCCCGTCGGTGGCGTGGCTGTTCGGCGCGGTGATTGTGGCCGGGCGGTTCGGGCTCGGGGTCGCCGCCCTGATGGTCTGGACCGGCGAGGGCAGGGCGGCGCCGGCCGTGTGGCGCCGCGCACTGGAACGACTGGCGCCCAAGCCTCGACCCCGGCTGGTTGAAAGCGACAGAATCCAGTCGCCGCTCAGCTGGGGCCTGTGTTCCGGCGCGATCCTCATCGACCCGGACAGTCGCGCGCGGGACGAGGTCGCCGCCTCGGCCATCCTCGCCCATGAACTGGCTCATCTGAAGCGCCGCGACTGGCTGTTTCTGCTGCTGTCGCGGATGGCGCTGGCGCTGTTCTGGTTCAATCCGCTTGTCTGGATGCTTCACCGCGGCCTGGCCGAACTAACCGAGGAGGCGGCCGACGCCATCGCCCTCGAGAGCGTTGACCGGCAGGCTTACGCCCGGACCCTGGTCCGCCTCGCCTCACACCCCTCACCCGTCGCCGCGACCGCCATGGCCGCCGACGTCCGCACCCTCAAGACAAGGATCGCCGCCATCATGACCGACCGTCCCGCCCCCCGCCGCCGCCTCGCCGTGGCCCTAACCGCACTGGGTCTCGTCGCCGTGGCCACGCCGCTGGCCGCCGTGGA
>CAXBPJ010000425.1:0-2075 GCA_963977325.1 uncultured Brevundimonas sp.
TAGACCCCGCTGGTGTTGGTCAGGCCTACGGTCCGCCCCTGCGCCTTGAAGATGTGCGCCAGCATCCGGCCGACGGTCGACTTGCCGTTCGTCCCGGTGACCGCCAGCACGGGAATGCGCGCGCGCGATCCGCGCGGGTAGAGCATCTCGATGATCGGCGCCGCCACGTCACGGGGCTCCCCTTCCGACGGCTGCAGGTGCATCCGCAGCCCGGGCGCCGCGTTTACCTCGACCACCCCCCCGCCGGTCTCGCGCACCGAACGGCGGATGTCGGGCGCCAGCAGATCGATGCCCGCCACGTCGAGGCCGACCGTCAGGGCGGCGCGACGCGCGATGGCGATGTTGTCGGGGTGGATTTCATCGGTCCGGTCGATCGCCGTCCCGCCCGCCGAGAGGTTCGCCGTCGTGCGCAGCCAGACCTCCCGGCCCGCCTCCGGAACCCTGTCCAGCGTCAGCCCCTGCTCCGACAGAAGCGCCTCGGCGGCCTCGTCGATGCGGATGCGCGTCATCACCGTCTCGTGGCCGACTCCCCGTCGCGGGTCGGCGTTGACGATGTCCACCAGTTCCCGAACGGACCGTGCCCCGTCGCCGATGACTCGTGGTGGGACCCGCTCGGCCACGGCGACCACTCTTCCGTCGACCACCAGCACCCGGTGGTCCCGCCCCGGAAGTTGCTCTTCCAGCACCACGCGCGGTCCATGCCTGATAGCCTCGGCGAAGGCCCGGCGCAGGTCGTCCTCGCTCGTCAGCCCCGTGGTGACGCCCCGCCCGTGGTTGCCCGCCAGGGGCTTGAGCACCAGAGGCTTGCGCAGGCGCCTCGCCTCCTCGATCGCGGCCTCCACGGTCCGCACCACCACGCCGCGCGCCACGGGCACCCCCACGGCCTGCAGCAGGGCCTTGGCCTCCGCCTTGTCGCCCGCGGATTCCGCCGCCATGAGGCCGGTACGATCGGTCACGCTGGCGCGCAGCCGGCGTTGTCGCGACCCCCATCCCAGCTGAACCAGACTCATGCTGTTCAGCCGCTCCACCGGAATGCGTCGCCTGCGAGCGGCCTCCACCAGGCTTGCGGTCGAGGGCCCGAAGGCGGAGCGACGCCGCGCCTCGGCGATCCGCGCCGCGATCGCCTTCACATCCGCGGCCTCCAGCGGCGGGGAGACGATGTCCAGACCCGACGCCCCGGCGAGGAAGGGCGGCAACAGCCCGTCGACCAGCTCGATGGCCGCACGACCCGCCAGCAGGCCGGCGGCCTCGTCGTCATAGGCGAACATTACATTATAGACGCCCGGCCGGCCCTTGACCGACCGGGTCTTGCCCCGCGTCGTGGCCGGCCAGGGTTTGCAGCTCCAGCGCCACGTGCTCGATGACGTGGCCCAGCCAGGTCCCCTCGGTCATCCGTTCGACCAGGCCGCCGGGACGGCCATGGGAACAGCCATGCCGCGACAGGCGCGGCAGGAGCTCCAGCAGCGCGGCCGTGAACCCGGGGAGCTTGTCCGTGGGATAGTCTTCCAGCATGCCCAGATCGATCTGGATGCGGATCATCGGCCGCGCGCTGTACAGGTGCGGTCCTCGATAAACGGCGCGCTCCAGCACCGTCAGGCCGGCGCCTGTCGTCATGCGGCGGCCTCGTCCTTGAAGCTGCCCAGCACGCCCACCGTCATCGCCTTCGCCAGATAGGCGGCGGCCTCCGCGCGGCTGTTCGCCAGCCCCTCGAGGAAAATGGTTCCGTTGTCGCGATCCACCGCGCTCCACCGCCATCCGCCGTTCTCTGGCGACAACGACCATTTGTATCCCGGATGTCCCATGTGCGTCTCCTGAGGATGACGGGAACCGCTTGGGAGCGCGGCGGTTCCTATGTCGGAAACAAGACATTGAATTGCATGCAACCGCCTGTTTTAGCTTGGGAACCTCGGCGCGGCCCGGGCGTATAGCGGTCCCATGGAATGGAGGTTCTCATGATCCCGGTCGACAATCTTTCGGCCCTTCGTCCCGAGCTGGCCAACCCCTCCGGCTTTCACCAGCGGCTGACCCGTTGGAACAGCCGGCGTCTGCAGCCCTCCGTCCCCGGCGACGAATGG
>CAXBPJ010000426.1:0-2073 GCA_963977325.1 uncultured Brevundimonas sp.
TCGCATTCGTAATGCGGGGGTCGCGTGTTCGAGTCACGCAGGCGGCACCATTTTCCCTACGTCCTGTCTCCGTCGCGGATGCGCGCCGGGTTGCCGACGATCGTGGCGCCCTCGGGCGCATCAGCCACGACCACGGCGCCCATGCCGATGATCGCGCCCGCGCCGATGCGCAGGGGCCGGTCGGGCGCGCCGTTGCGGATCATCGCGCCGGCGCCGATCGTGACATGGTCGCCGATCTCGACGTGGCCGTTGACGCCGGCCTTGGGCCCCAGGGTGACCCAGTCGCCGATCCGACAGTCATGCGAGACGTGGCTGTGATAGTTGGCCTGAAATCCCTCGCCGATCACTGCGCCGGCGCTGATCAGGGCGAAGGGCGAGATCAGGGCGCCGGGCCGGATGGCGGCGTGGGGCGAGACCCGCGCCCCAGGGTCGATCAGGGAGAAGGGTTCCGCGCCGCCTGCTCGCGCGGCCGCGTCGAGCCGCCGCCTCAGGCGGCCGTCGCCCACCGCCGTGACGAACAGCCGCCGCCCCGGGCGGCCGAGGAAGTCGGCCTCGGCCAGCACGGGGACGCCGTCGATCGGCGTCGCCGCCTCACGATCGACCAGGACGACGCGCTCGGACGACAGCCCAGGCGTCTCCGCCGCCACGCGTAGCGCGCTATCGACCATCTCGCGGGCGTGGCCGCCGGCGCCGAACAGTCCGAGCCAGACGGGGGCCGTGTCTTCCTGCATGAAGGTGACCATGCCGCGATCCGGCGCGGGCGGGAAGGGCGGTCGGCCTAGTCCGTCCGTTGCCAGACCCGCACGTGCTCGATCTCCATGCGGGCGGGGAAGGATCGGTCGCTGACTCCCTCGGCGCCGCCCCAGTCGCCGCCGACGGCGATGTTGAGGATCAGGTGGAACGGCCTGTCGAACGGCCAGCGCTTCCGGTCGCCCGACCCGTCGTTCCTGAACTCGTGATAGCCCTCGTCGTCGACGCCGAAGCGGATGACCTCGGGCGTCCACAGCAGCTGATAGTCGTGAAAGGCGTCGCAGGCGTCGCGCACCCGCTTCTGACCGCCCCGCTGGGTGCCTTTGGTGTGGTTGAAGGCCTCGGTATGGACGGTGCCGTGGATCACGCCCCGGTCGTGGCCGACGTGCTCCATGATGTCGATCTCGCCATCCATCGGCCACTCGTCCGCGTTCTCAGACAGCATCCAGATGGCCGGCCACGTCCCTCGACCACAGGGAATCTTGGCCCGAACCTCAAAGAAGCCGTAGGTCCAGCTGTGCAGACCGGCGGTAAACAGCCGGGCGGAGGAGTAGTCCTGGCCGCCATGGTCGGGATGTTGGTCCAGCGTTTCGCGCCGCGCCTCGATGATCAGCTTACCGTCCTCGACCCGGGCGTTCTCGAGGCGATCGGCGGCGTAGTACTGGAGCTCGTTGTTGTACCAGCCGGTGGCGTTTGCGTGGGTGTCATAGGCCCAGTTGGCGGGCTCGGGCAGCCCGGGTGTCTCGAACTCATCAGCCCAGACCAGGCGATAACCGCCTAGCGAATCCTGGGAGAAACCTGGCGGCGCAATCGCCAGGACCAAAGTTATCGCCGTCGCGGCGCCCCACTGTCGCATGTCCGTTTCTCTCTCCGAGGCGATCAGGCTTGGCACGAGGCGCGCAGTCGATCATCTCAACAATCATGACCGTCTCCCCCAGGCCGCCCTATCGACCGACCGGATGGCGGCTGGCCGTCGCGCTGCTGACGGCGGTGGGGGTCATGGGCCTGGGCGCGCAGCTGGACGTGCCGATGCACCCCGTGCCGATGTCGTTGCAGAGCCTGGCTGTCTTGGCGGCCGGCGCCCTGCTGGGACCGGTGTGGGGTACCGTCGCGGTGCTTACCTATCTGGCGGCCGGCGCGCTGGGGCTGCCGGTGTTCGCGGGGGGCGAGGCCGGGATCGATCGGTTCCTCGGCCCCACGGCCGGCTATCTGGTCGCCTTTCCCTTTAGCGCGGCGCTGGTCGGGGAGGCGACGCGGCGAAGCTGGATGGCGCGGCCCGCGTCGGCGCTCCTGGTCGGGATCGCCGGACACGCGGTGCTGCTG
>CAXBPJ010000427.1:0-2073 GCA_963977325.1 uncultured Brevundimonas sp.
TCGGCGGTGTCGAAAGCCTGGTCAACCATCCCGCCATCATGACCCACGCCAGCGTCCCGAAAGAGGTGCGCGAGGCCGGCGGCGTCACCGACAGCTTGATCCGCCTCTCGGTCGGCGTCGAGGACCTCGACGACCTGATCGCCGACCTGGACCAGGCGCTGAGCTGAGGCCGGACCTGCTGGAGTTCATCACAGCGGCCACGGCGATACCACAGAGGGCACGACGAGGCCGGAGCCGCGTATGGCGCCGAGCCTGATTCCGATGTCCTGAGTCTTAAGGATCGAGGCCCCGGCCTCGATCAACGGAAAGGACGGAAGCCAAGGCCTGACACTCCAGGAAAGGGAGCGGACTTTAACGCCTCTCCGACGCCGTCGTGCCCTTTGTGTCCCCGCCGTGCGCGTTGTGACGAACCATCCTCTTCGCCGGCAGGGCCCTTGCGCCGGTGGAGCGGTTACCGCCCCAGGCTCTGCATCAACATGCCGGCGATGCGTCGATAATTCTCCGGCGTCATCTCCCCCAGCACCCCACGGGCGCCCTCGGGGATATGCCCTACCGCCTCCTCGCCGAAGATGTAGTGGTCGAAGAAGGCGCGCCACGCCCGCTTCTCGGCCGGCGGCAGGTCGCGCATCGTCAGCAAAGCGTGCATCAGGGTCAGCTGCGGGGTCTTCATCCACGCCGGCCCGTCCCGCCACCAGAAGTTCACCATCGCCCCCACGGGGCTGAGCGTCTCGACGTGGTGGAACCACAGGCTGGGGATGTAGATCACGTCCCCCGGCCCCAGCTCGGCCACGCGCGCCGCCTTCATCGCCTCGCGAAAACGCGGGAAGGCCTCGAAGTCCGGGGCATGGAAATCGACCAGGCTGGTCGGCTGGCCCGCCAGGGTCACGTCGATCGGCCCGACATACAGGTCGCCGATGCTCTGGGGCGGAAACAGGATGAAGCGCCGCCGGCCGGCGATCACCCCCGCCAGATTCTGCGCCAGATCCCAATGCGCCGCCGTCCGCACCCGGTTCCCCAGCCACAGAGACGTCAGCCGCTCGGTCTCCGGGCTCAGCAGCGGCATCGGAACCTCGGCCAGCAGCTTCGGCATATGACGATCCAGCGGCACGCCCCCGGCATAGGCGGCCTCCGGCGCCTCTGACGCCTCATCTCTCACCAACCGGTCGAGCAGCCCGCCCACCGTCGATCGCTCGCGCCGGTGGTTCAGCCCCGTCAGCCCCTCGCCATAGAAGAACCGCCCGTTCAGTTCGGCCTCGGCGATCCACACATCCAGCGGTTCTTCCCGCGACCGCGCCTTCAGATGGCCGCCCAGCGCCTCCGCTCCCCCCCGCGCCGCCGCGATCGCCGGCCATGCCGAGACCAGTTCGCGCATCACCACCGGCTGGGCCGCCGGCTTGATCTCCGCCTCGAACCGCGCCCGATCGACCCCTCGGGCCTCCGGCAAACGCTCCAGCTGATCCCACCACATGCGGAGTGCTTACCATGACGAGCCGCAGGACAAGGCGGGATTCCTCTCTCCTCCCCGTGCGCGAAGCGGATGGGGAGACGGCGCGGCGCAGCCGTCGCCTGCGGATCCGGAGGAAGTCCTCCACCGCGGAGCCCGTCCTCCGGCCGAGCTTCGCTCGGACCCGGGGGCAGTCCCCTCCCCATCCCTGTCCGACGGAGAGGAAAGGCACGTCGGCTATTCCCCCTTTTTCCTCGCCCGAACCCCCACTCTCCGGCCCTTTCCGGCCCGCCAGCGTCCATATCCCCGACCCCCGCCCGGGATGCCCCATCATCGGCGCATGGAAACCAACATCGAAACCCAGGACGGCCCGGCGCCTTCCGGCACACCCTGGCATGTGCTGCGCGAGGACTATCTGGCCGGCAGCCCGGCGCGCATCCTGTGCGAAAGCTACGGCGTGCCGTTGTCCACCTTCCGCGCCCGGGCCAAACGCGAGGGCTGGCGTCATTGCGACCAGCCGGACGCCTCAGCCGCGCCGCCGTCCCCACCTGACGACGACGAGCCGTTCGATCCGGACCTGCTGGTCATCCGCGCCCGCGCCCATCTGCGGCGCGCGGTCACCGCCGGCG
>CAXBPJ010000428.1:0-2069 GCA_963977325.1 uncultured Brevundimonas sp.
GCCGCCGCGACCGAGGATACACCTAAGCCCGATCTGGCCGCCGCCGCCGCCCTGATCTCCTCGGCCGTCGACAAGCCCCTGCCCCAGACCGCCGTGGTCTTCGGCGAGATCAGCCTGTCAGGCGAGGTCCGCGCCGTGGGTCGGGCCGACGCGCGCCTGCGGGAAGCCATGAAGCTGGGCTTCGACCAGGCCCTCGCCCCTTCGGGAGGGACCGCAGCCGGTGTCCGCGTCGCCGGGATCAGTCGCCTGTCGGAAGCCGTGGACAAGATCGCCGCGGGCTGACGCAAGCACGCAACCGATCCGTCCCCGTCGCGGTTACGCTTGTTCGGCAGACTCGGAGGCTGGGCATGGCGGTGGAGAGAAGACGGGGCGGAGGCCTGCTGACGGCGCTCCACGGGGTGTTGCTGGCGTTTCCAATCGCCCTATTCAGCGGCGGCGTCGCGGCGGACATGGCCTATCTGCGCACCGCAGAGATGCAGTGGACCAATTTCTCCGCCTGGCTGAACGCCTTCGGCCTGGTGTTCGGCGGGGTGGTCGTTTTTTTCGCCCTGCTGGGACTGATCTTCGCGCGCGGCAAGGGCTGGGGCCTTGTCTATTTCCTGGTTGTCGCGGCGATGTGGATCGTCGGCTTAGTCAACGCCTTCAAGCACAGCCAGGACGCCTGGAGTTCGGTCGGAACCCTGGGCCTCGTTCTGTCCATCATCACCGCGCTCCTGGCGCTGATCGCCGGGCTGATGCGCTACGGCCGCTCCCCCGTGGAGGTGCGCTGATGCGCCTTGCCCTGTTCACCGCCGCCACTGCCGCCCTGCTGCTGGCCGCCTGTGGCTCAGAGAGTGATCCCTCGCTGAACCAGGTCGGCGCCCAACCCGACCTGCCGGCCATCGACGAGACCCTGGTCCCGCCGATGAACATCGCGATGCCGACCGGATGGGAAGGCGAGCTGCCGACCGTGCCGGACGGCTATGTGATCACTCCCATCGCCACCGAATTGCAGATTCCCCGACAGATGCTGATGCTGCCCAACGGCGACCTGCTGGTGGCCGAGGGACGCGGCGGCGGCGCGCCGCCCATGCGGCCCAAGGACGTGATCGCCGGGGGTATCAAGAAGCAGGGCAACACCCAGGTCGATAGCGGTAACCGTCTGACCCTGCTGCGCGACGCTGATGGCGACGGCCAGTTCGAGACCCGCACCGTCTTCATCGACGATCTGGACGCTCCCTACGGCCTGGCCTTCGTGGATGGCGCGCTCTACGTCGCCGAACAGGGCGCGCTGCTGCGCTTCCCCTATGTCGAGGGCCAGACCGAGATCACCGTCGAGGGCGAGGAGCTGACCAAGCTTCCCGCTGAGCTGAACCACCACTGGACCAAGGCCATGACGGCCAGCGCCGACGGCCAGTTCCTCTACGTCGGCATCGGCTCCAACTCCAATGTCGGCGAGCGCGGCATGGCGGTGGAGGAAGAGCGCGCGGTGGTCTGGGAAATCGTGCGCGAAACGGGCGCGCGGCGCACCCTCGCCACCGGCATCCGCAACCCGACCGCCCTGGCCATCGAGCCCACCACCGGCCAGCTGTGGTCGGTGGTCAACGAGCGCGACGAGCTGGGACCGCAACTGGTCCCCGATTATCTGACCTCGGTGCGCGACGGCGGCTTCTATGGCTGGCCATACAGCTATTGGGGGCGGAACATCGATCCGCGCGTGATGCCGCAGCGGCCCGATCTGGTCGCCACGGCCCTGACGCCCGATTATGCGCTGGGCAGCCATGTGGCGGCGTTGGGCCTCAGCTTCGCGGTCGACGGCGGCTTCGGCGGCCCGTTCACCCAGGGAGCCTTCGTGGGCCAGCACGGAAGCTGGAACCGCCAGGATCTCAGCGGTTATAAGGTCAGCTGGGTACCCTTCTCCGGTGGTCGCCCGGCCGGCGAGATGGTCGATTTCGTCACCGGATTCCTGACCGACGACGGCCAGGCGCGCGGAAGACCAGTCGGCGTGCTGTTCGATCCCCGCACCCGCGCTCTGTTCATCGCCGACGACCTGTCGAACACCGTCTGGCGGGTGGCCCCTCGCGGTGGAG
>CAXBPJ010000429.1:0-2068 GCA_963977325.1 uncultured Brevundimonas sp.
CATCGAAGCCGACTTCATTGGCCTCGACGACGTCGTCGTTGACGTTGTCGACGAAGTAGATGTCGTCGCCCGCGCCGCCGTTCATGGTGTCGGCGCCGGCGCCGCCGTTCAGGATGTTAGCGGAATCGTTGCCGATGAGGATGTCGTCGCCGCCGCCGCCGATGGCGTTCTCGATGACCGCGCCATAGGCGATCGCGAGGTTTCCGGTCAGGCCGGCGAAGCTGGAGAAGGCGCCCTGACGCAGGTCGATGACACTGGCCGTGTTGTAGCCCGAAAGGTCGATGGTGTCCTCGCCGGCGCCGTCCCAGATGGCGACGACGGGCTTCAGATTGATCGTGAAGTCGAAGGAGTCACGACCGGCGTTCGAGTTGAACCCGTAGATGGTGTCACCCGCCCGCGTCGACATGTTGGCCCCGTAGATGTGCTGCAGGATCAGGATGTCGTGCAGCAGCGGGGTCGCGCCGAAATTGAAGCCGTGGGTCGCACCGGTCTCTTCGGCGCCGAAATAGGACATGATCGAGAACTGACGGGAGTCTTGCGCGTACTCGGCATGGGTGGCGTAGGTGATGTCCTCGTCGGCGCTGGCGTTGTAGTCGCCCGGGTGAGGGACGCCGAGGCCGTGCAGGATTTCGTGCATCAGGGCCATGAAGTTGTAGGTGCCCAGAGCGTACGAGCCGATGCCGCCGTCAGAGTTAACCCAGACCTCGCTGGAGAACCACTGATCCCGCTGACCTTCGGGATAGTCGTAGTACCGTCCGGCCGCATAGCCCCAGACGTGATCGGGCATGGTGGTGGAATTTGCGAAGGTTAGCCGATTGTCGGATTTGCCGTTGTCGGCCGCCTGGATGAACGTCAGGTTGGCGACATCGCTGATCAGAGTGAAGGCGTCCATCACCGCTTCGCGCTGGGCCGCGGTGAAAGCCTGGAAGCCTGCGAAGTCGGGCTCGTCGGCGTTGTCGGCGCCCAGCCCCTCGAAGAAGGCGAAGGTCACCAGACCGTTGGCCCAGCCGATGTTGTTACGGTCGAGCTGGGCGATGATCTGCTCGATGTCGAACGATGGCGGAATGGCCCCGCCGCTGCTCGAACCGGATCCCGACAGGCCGCCGGCGCACACGATACACATGGTGGTCACTCCCCCGAACGCCCGACTGATCCCCGGATCACGGCGACGCTGAAATCCTGTTGCAGACACGCATCAAGCGCGCGCCCGGATGCAACCGATAGCTCGCCTTTTCGGCGAACGCCAACCATCCAGTGCTGATTTTCTCGTGAGCGGGCGCCAAATGGTCAGGGTTCTCCGGCAATTGTTTTGGCGATTGCGACCATGGGTCGCTAAATTGATCGGTCGAAGGAGACCAAAGACGATCCCGTGCTGAAGTCCTTGCTGTCAGACCAGCCCGGCGCCCGTCCGCTCGCCGAGGCCATTCGCGCCTGTCGCTGGCATCTGCTGGCGGCGGCGGGTTTCAGCGCGCTCGTCAATATCCTGTATCTCGCCCCGACCCTTTACATGATGCAGGTCTATGACCGGGTGGTGCCGACCGGCGGGATCATCACCCTGGTGCTTGTGACCATTGTCGTCTTCCTCGCGCTGGGGACGCTGGCGGGGCTGGACGTCATCCGCACCCGCCTGCTGGTGCGGGCCGGTCTGAGACTGGACCAGCAACTGGCCGGGCGGACCCTCGGTCGCGCCATGGGATCGCACGAGACCAGCGCCCGCGCCGGCCAGGTGATGCGCGAGTTCGACCAGGTCCGATCCGCGATCGGCGGTCAGGGCGCGCTGGCCATTCTCGATGCGCCCTGGACGCCGATCTATCTGCTGTTCTGCTTCCTGCTGCACCCGGCTCTGGGCCTGCTGACCCTGGTCGGCGCCCTGATGCTGTTCGGCCTGGCGGTGCTGAACGAACGATCGACCAAGGCGCGACTGCTGAAGGCGCATGAGGCCTCCGCCAAGGCCTACGCCGCTCAGGAGCAGGTCTCGACCCGCTCTGAAGTGGTTCGCGCCTTGGGAATGCGGCGTGGTCTGGTGGCGCGTCAGCTGATCGCGCGATCCGAGGCCACCGGCGCCCAG
>CAXBPJ010000430.1:0-2066 GCA_963977325.1 uncultured Brevundimonas sp.
GCTGGGCGAAGGCCTCGGCGTGCTCGTTGAACTCGTACTCGCCGAAGGCGCCCAGGGTGTAGCGGGTGTCCGGGCGCTGGTAGTAGTTCAGCGGGCCGAAGTTGTAGGCGTTCAGGTTGCCGTCGTACGGGATGAAGTCGCCCGTGGTCTGGTCGACCGTGTAGGCGAAGTTGGCGAAGTCGGTGAACTGACCCGGGAACGACGTGCCGGAGCCGCCGCAGGTGAAGGTGCCGGGAGTCGCCGCCGCCGGAGCGCCGATGGCGCAGGCCGAGTAGTCGCGGAAGCCCTGGAGGACCGGGTTGTTCTCACGATAGCCGGCATAGGCGGTGATGTTGCCGCGGCCGTCGGGCGCGTTGATGCCCATGGCCAGCGTGACTTCACGGCTCTCGCCATCGACCACGGTGTCTTCCGGCAGCTGGAACTGGCCAGGGTTGCTCTGACCGCGACGGGCGATCTCGGCGCGCAGGTTGCCGGTGCCGTCGTAGTCGTTCTCGTGACGATAGAAGCCGTACTGGGCGTCGATCTGAACGCCCTCGAAGTTCTTGCGCATGATGAAGTTCACGACGCCGGCGATGGCGTCCGAACCGTAGACGGCCGAGGCGCCGCCGGTCAGGACTTCAACGCGCTCGACCAGCTGACCCGGGATCTGGTTCAGGTCGGCGGCGGTGTCGTTCGGAGAGCCGTAGCCCATGCGGCGGCCGTCGATCAGCACCAGGGTGCGGTCCGAGCCGAGGCCACGCAGCGACACAGTGGCGGTGCCGGTGGCGCCGTTGGCGACGGTCGAGTTCTGCGCGGCGAAGGCCTGCGGCAGCTGGGTCACCAGATCCTCGACGCGGGTGACGCCGGCGACGTCGATGTCCTCGCCGGTCACCTGAGTCACCGGGCTGGTGGTCACGAGGTTGGCCTGCGGGATGCGGGTGCCGGTGACGACGATCTCTTCGAGCTCGGTGGCTTCGGGCTCGCCGGCGTCCTGGGCGACGGCCGGAGTGGCGGCCATGGCGGCCAGCGCGATGCCGCCGATCATCGTCGAGGCCAGCAGGCGCTCACGAGTGGTGCGAACTTTCAAAGGTAGTCCTCCTGAGTCCGGCGTCGAAGCCCATTGCCTGGACCTCCCCCCGCCGGCGAGTTTTTGTGTCAAACGACCGCCCCGGCACGCCCCTGCGGCATTCCGGCACATGTTGAGTAGCCACCGCGTCGCGAAAGGGGTCAAAGGAAATGTGATGGGATCACTACGGTCGATGACAAACTGTCGCATTCCCGCCACGCCTCCATCACCGAACGGTCGCATCTGGCGCCGGAGCGCCCGCTGTGTTGAAACCTCGGCGTGGCTTATGGAGACACGGATATGACACCGCCCCGCATCGCTCTGGCCGTGGCCGCGTCGCTGATGGCCATGAGCACCGCCGGCGCGGCGTCCGCCCAGGCGACCAGCGAGCGGCCGGCCCTGCTGAACCAGTTGGTGGAATGCCGCAGCCTTACGGAATCCGGGGCGCGGCTGGATTGCTATGACCGCGCCACCGAGGCGCTGGACGCCGCCGAGCGACAGGGCGAGGTCGTGGTGGTGGATCGCGCCCAGGTTAGTGAGACCCGGCGCCAGCTGTTCGGCTTCGACCTGCCGTCGATGCCGTCCTTTATCACGCGCGGCGAGACCGAGGAGCGGCTTGACGCGATCGAGACCACCCTGGTGCGCGCCAGCCAGGCCGGCGACGGCAAGTGGACCTTCCGGCTGGCCAACGGCTCGACCTGGAGCCAGATCGACAGCGGGCGGGTGCGGTTTCGCAATCGGGAAGGCGAGGCGGTCCGCATTCGCCGCGCCGCGCTCGGCAGCTATCAGATGGTGATCGAGGGCAGCCGCGCCGTCCGCGTGCGCCGCCAGTAGGAGCGAACCGTGGCCGATTTCCGCATTCTGACCGATGATGTCTGGGCCTCGCCTCAACTCTCCACGACCGATGTGGGCGAGGCCGCCGATCGGGGCGTCACCCTGATCGTCAACAACCGCCCCGAGGGCGAGCAGCCGGATCAGCCGACGGGAGCCGAGATCGAGGCGGCGGCGCGCGAAGCCGGGG
>CAXBPJ010000431.1:0-2059 GCA_963977325.1 uncultured Brevundimonas sp.
CCGAGACCATCAACTACCGCACGTTCAAGCCCGAGCGTGACGGCCTGTTCTGCGCCCGCATCTTTGGCCCGACCAAGGACTACGAATGCCTGTGCGGCAAATACAAGCGCATGAAGTACAAGGGTATCATCTGCGAGAAGTGCGGCGTGGAGGTCACCCTGGCCCGCGTCCGCCGCGAGCGCATGGGCCACATCGAACTGGCCGCGCCCGTCGCCCACATCTGGTTCCTGAAGTCGCTGCCGAGCCGCATCGCCCTGATGCTGGACATGGCGCTGAAGGACGTCGAACGGGTCCTCTACTTCGAGAACTACATCGTCACCGAGCCGGGCCTGACCCCGCTGAAGCAGAACCAGCTGCTGACCGAGGACGAGTTCTACACCTATCAGGAAGAATACGGCGACGACGGCTTCACCGCCGAGATCGGCGCGGAGGCCGTGCGTGGCCTGCTGATGGGCATCGACCTGAACGCCGAGGCCGAGAAGCACCGCGCCGAACTGGCCGACAGCCCCTCGGAACTGAAAGCCAAGAAGGCCTCCAAGCGGCTGAAGCTGATGGAAGCCTTCATCGAGAGCGGCAACAAGCCCGAGTGGATGGTGCTGACCGTGGTGCCGGTGATCCCGCCGGAACTGCGCCCGCTGGTGCCGCTGGACGGCGGCCGGTTCGCCACCTCGGACCTGAACGACCTGTATCGCCGCGTCATCAACCGCAACAACCGCCTGAAGCGGCTGATGGAGCTGCGCGCGCCCGACATCATCATCCGCAACGAAAAGCGGATGCTGCAGGAGTCGGTGGACGCCCTGTTCGACAACGGCCGTCGCGGCCGGGTCATCACCGGCGCCAACAAGCGGCCCCTGAAGTCGCTGTCCGACATGCTGAAGGGCAAGCAGGGCCGCTTCCGCCAGAACCTGCTGGGCAAGCGCGTCGACTATTCGGGCCGTTCGGTGATCACCGTGGGTCCGGAACTGAAGCTGCATGAGTGCGGCCTGCCCAAGAAGATGGCGCTGGAGCTGTTCAAGCCGTTCATCTACGCGCGGCTGGACGCCAAGGGCCTGTCGGGCACGGTCAAGCAGTCCAAGCGGATGGTCGAGCGTGAACAGCCGCAGGTGTGGGACATCCTCGACGAGGTGATCCGCGAGCACCCGGTGCTGCTGAACCGCGCCCCGACGCTGCACCGTCTCGGCATTCAGGCCTTCGAGCCCAAGCTGATCGAGGGCAAGGCCATCCGCCTGCACCCGCTGGTCTGCACCGCCTTCAACGCGGACTTCGACGGCGACCAGATGGCCGTCCACGTGCCGCTGTCGCTTGAGGCGCAGCTGGAAGCGCGCGTGCTGATGATGTCGACCAACAACATCCTCAGCCCCGCCAACGGCAAGCCGATCATCGTGCCGTCGCAGGATATCGTGCTGGGCTTGTACTACATGTCGCTGGTCAAGGACGGTGAGCCCGGCGAGGGCAAGCTGTTCGCCAACATCGGCGAGATCGACGCCGCGCTCGACGCCGGCGCCGTGACCCTGCACACCAAGATCAAGGCGCGCTGGACCGAACAGGACGCCGAGGGCAAGGAGGTGACCAAGGTCATCGACACGACCCCGGGCCGGATGAAGCTGGGCGCGCTGCTGCCGCGCAATCCGAACGTGGGCTATCGCCTGTGCGGTCAGAAGGCGACGGTCATCTTCGCAGACCAGATGATGCAACTGGGCTTCCGCGAGGCGGCCAAGGCCGGCATCTCGTTCGGCAAGGACGACATCGTCATCCCGGCCGCCAAGGTCGAGATCGTCGAGAGCACCAGGAAGCAGGTCGAGGAGTACGAACAGCAGTACGCCGACGGCCTGATCACGCGCGGCGAGAAGTACAACAAGGTCGTCGACGCCTGGGCCAAGTCCACGGACCGGATCGCCGACGCCATGATGGGCGAGATCGCCCAGGTGAAGAAGCTGGACGACGGCCGCACCGCCGAGATCAACTCGGTCTATATGATGGCCAACTCCGGCGCCCGCGGCTCGCAGGCCCAGATGAAGCAGCTGGGCGGCATGCGCGGCCTGATGGCCAAGCCGTCGGG
>CAXBPJ010000432.1:0-2059 GCA_963977325.1 uncultured Brevundimonas sp.
ACATCGGGCCCGCCAGGCCGACGAAGGGCAGGACGAAGAAGGGCGCCAGGGCCGGGCCGATGACGGTGCCCAACCCCTGGGCCGATGCCAGCATCGACATGGCCTCCGTCCGGGACTCGGGGCCGGTGCGGTCGGCGACATAGGCCTGGCTGGCGATCGGGGCGGCCGAGCCGAACAGGCCGTAGACGGCGCGCGCCACGGCCATCAGGGTGAAGGCGACGGTGGCGCCCAGGACGCCGCTCAGACCCAGGCTGGCGGCCAGACCGAAGCCCGACATCGACAAAACGAAGCCGATCAGGCCGATCAGGATGACGCGCTTTCGTCCCAACCGGTCCGACAGCCGCGCCCAGAAGGGCGAGGTCACGGTCCAGAGCAGGGCCGACAGGGCGAATGCGCCGGCCACCAAGGTATCGGACAGTCGGAACTCGCGGCCAATGGCCGGCAGCACCGACTGCAGCGCCATATTGCCCGCCGCCGCCGTCAGGCTGACGGCGAACAGCATCATGAAGGCCGGGCTGCGGGGGCTCATGCCCCCGGCTTAGGCCGCGTCGCCCGGCCCGGCAATCGGCTGAGGGTGATCAGCCCTCGGCGGCCTTCTTGGCGGCGGCGGCCTCCATACCCTTCCTGATCAGGTCGGCCGCCTCGGCCGCGTCGGCCCAGCGATGCACATTGACCGTCTTGCCCTTCTCCAGATCCTTGTAGCGGGTGAAGAAGTGCTCGATCTGCTCGATCAGGATGGCGGGCAGCTGACGATAGCTGGCGATGTTGGAATAGAACGGGTTCAGCTTGTCGACCGGCACGGCCAGGATCTTTTCGTCGCCGCCGGCCTCGTCGGTCATCATCAGGGCGCCGATCGGCCGCGCGCGGATGATGCAGCCCGGCACCACCGGCGTCGGGTTGATCACCAGGATGTCGCAGGGGTCGCCGTCGTCCGACAGGGTGTGGGGCACGAAGCCGTAGTTCCCCGGATAGTACATGGCCGTGTGCAGGAAGCGGTCGACGAACAGGGCGCCCGACTCCTTGTCCATCTCGTACTTGACCGGCAGACCGCCTTGCGGAATCTCGATCACCACGTTCACGTCCCAGGGCGGGTTCGGGCCGACGGGGATGGCGTCGAGGTTCATGACGGTTCACTCTTGTGCAACTGCGAAACGGGGAGGCCGGTCTGATAGGCCGCTCCGACCCTCATCTCAAGGGTGACTTAGGGAAACGGAGCCATGGAGACCGCCGTGTTCAGCCGGGCCGACATCCTGGCGCTGGGCATCTTCTTCGCCTGCTGGCTGGGCTATGATGCGGGCTTGCGCCTGATGGCGCGAGGGCCCGGCACGCTGAACTCCGACATGATGGTGGTGCGCGACGCCTGGATGCGGGCCATGGCCGCGCGCGAGGTGCGGATCGTCGACAGCCAGCTGATGGGCCATTCCATCAATTCCGCCTCCTTCTTCGCCTCGGCCAACCTCTTGCTGATCGCGGCGGTGGCGGGGGTTCTGTTCGGCGGCGAGTCGGCGCTGAGAGGCGTGGCTGAGGTGTCGCGCGACGAGGTTCCGCTCGGGCTTATTGAGGCCAAGCTGGGCCTGATCACCCTGTGTCTGGCGCGGGGTCTGCTGGACTTCATCTGGTCGATCCGCCAGCTGAACTACTCCCTGGCCGTCATCGGCGGCGCGCCCGACGAGGCCGAGGACCGGGCGCGCTACGCCCGGGCGGCGGGCGATTTGCTCAATCCGGCGCTCGCCTCCTTCAGCCAGGGGGTGCGCGGCTACTACTTCGCGCTTGCGGCCGGAGCCTGGATGATGGGCCCTTGGGGACTCGCGGTGGGCGCGACAGGGGTCACCGCGCTCCTGGTCTGGCGCCAGTCCCGGTCGGCCGCGGCGCGAGCCATCCGCCGCCTGCGTGGTGAGATCGAGGGCGATCACGACCTGCCGGAGCGGTAACGCGGTGTGATCGCAAGTGCGAGATGCCGCCTTGACGATTTGTGCACCGCAACCTAACTTGAACTCGACGCCTTCGGGCGTCTGCCCTTCCTGGGCGTTTCCTCCCTATCGACTTCCAACCGCGGCTT
>CAXBPJ010000433.1:0-2058 GCA_963977325.1 uncultured Brevundimonas sp.
GACCCAGCCGGTGGCGGCCAGACCCCAGCCGGCGGTCAGGGCGAGGCCGGCAAGGAACGGCCCGAGCGCATTGGCGGCGTTGAAGGCGGAGTGATTCAGGGCCGCCGCCAGGGTCTGGGCCTCGCCGGCCACGTCCATCAGCCGGGTCTGGAGCACCGAGCCGAGACCGCCGCCGCCGCCGATCATGAAGACGACGATCAGGATAGACCACAGGTTCTGGCTGGCGGCCGGATAGAGGGCGAGGGAGATGGCGCTCCACAACAACAGGCTACCCGCCGCCGCCATGCCGAACCGGTCCGTGGCCCACCCGGCAACCAGATTGCCGACCACCATGCCGAGGCCGAAGACGGCGAAGACCCACGGCAGCACCGCCGGCCCCACCTGCGTCACCGTCTCCAGGGTCGAGGCCAGATAGGCATAGACCGCGAAGAGGCCGCCAAAGCCGATGGCGCCGACGCCGAGAGTCAGCCAGACCTGACCGCGTTTCAGGGCCGTCAGTTCTCGCATCGGCGTGGCGGCGCGGTCACCCGTGTCACGGGGGGCGAACAGGAAGACTAGCGCCATGGTCAGGATGGCCACGACGGCGACCCCCGCGAAGATCCAGCGCCAGCCGAAGGCCTGGCTGGCGGCGCTGGCGATCGGCACGCCGATGACGGTGGCGACGGTCAGGCCCAGCAGGGTCGTCGAGACCGCCCGCGTCCGCCAGGCCAGGGGGACGATGGAGGCGATGACCAGGGCCGCCACGCCGAAATAGGCCCCATGGGGCACCCCGGACAGGAAGCGGAATGCCAGCATCCATTCATAGGTCGGGGCTAAGGCGCTGAGCGTGTTGGCTACGGCGAACATGGCCATGAAGCCGATCAAGAGCAGCCAGCGCGGAGCCCGCGCCCCCATCACCGCCAGGATCGGCGCGCCGACCACCACCCCGGCCGCATAGGCGCTGATCACATGACCCGCCTGGGCGGCGTTGAGGCCCAGGCCCGCCTGGAATTGGGGCAGGATGCTCATGGCCGCGAACTCGGCCATGCCGATGGCGAACCCGCCCATGCCCAGGGCGATCAAAACCAGGGCGATCTGGGTCGGCGAGCGAGCGGCGGGCGCGGCGGGACAGTCGTCGAGGCAGGGAGAGGCGCTGGTCATTGTGCGCCGCAACATATGCCGCGCCGTGGCCGCATCAAGGCGCTGTCGGGCTTCGACCGATCACGCCGTGTGTCTCCGCGTCAGTCCGGCTGGATCACCATACAGGTCACCCGCCGTTCGGCCAGGGCGCCGCAGGCGGTGCGAGCGGCGTCCTCAGACAAGCCGGTGAAACGCGAGCGGTACCAACCCGACGCCGTCTGCACGCGCGATTCTGCCGTCTCGAAGTGCCCCCGGAAGCGGCGCGCCACTTCCGTCAGCCAGTTGCGGGCCACCGCTTCGTCCTTGAAGGCGCCGACCTGAACCGACCAGCGACCGCCGGCCGGCGTCGCGGCGGCGGCTCGGGTGGGACGACGCTCGGCCGCGCGGGCCTCTCCGCCGTTCAGCAAGGACGTCAGGGCGTCGCCGTCCAGAGCGTTGCTGCGGTTCAGCGAGGCGGTGGTGGTCGCGGCGGCATAGGGCTGGCTGGCCTGGGTCATGGTCGGTGTCGGGGTCGGCGCGGGAGTGGGCAGGCTGGCGTATTCCACGACGGTCGGCTCGCTGTCCGACCCCGTGCCCTCGGTCGGAGGGGCCACGCTGGTGATCGAGGCGTATTGCACCGGCGACGACCCGCTGGAGATGCCGTAGCCGCGCTGTTCGAAGAAGGTCTGGGCCACCGGGATCACCTGGCCCTGGGCGCGCAGCCGCTCGACCTCGAAGCCGGTGCTCATCAGCTCGGCGACATGGGCGTTGCGCGTCGCGCTGGAGCGTCCGCCCAACACCACGGTGATCAGCCGCCGCCCATCACGCACCGACGAGGCGGCCAGGTTGTAGCCCGAGGCGTTGGTGTATCCGGTCTTGATCCCGTCCACGCCGCGGCCCTGATGCAGCAGGCCGTTGGTGTTGTTGTACTGGCGGCCGTTGTAGTACCAGTGCTGCTGG
>CAXBPJ010000434.1:0-2057 GCA_963977325.1 uncultured Brevundimonas sp.
CCAGGGCCGTCTCGAACGACGGCGCGGCGGAGGTCAGCTCGACCCGGTCCTGGGGCCGCTTGGGCCCGGCCAGGGACGGCACGACGGTCGCCAGATCCAGCTCCAGTACGTCGGTGAAGACGGGGTCTTCCGACTTTTCATCGACCCACAGCCCTTGAGCCTTGGCATAGGCCTCAACCAGCTGGACGCGCGCCTTGTCGCGGCCGGTGGCGGTCAGATAGCCGATGGTGGCCTGCGACACCGGGAAGAAGCCGCAGGTAGCGCCGTATTCCGGGGCCATGTTGGCGATGGTGGCCTGATCCTCGATGGTCATGGACGCCAGGGCGTCGCCGAAGAACTCCACGAACTTGCCGACCACGCCCTTCTTGCGCAACATCTGGGTGACGGTCAGCACCAGATCGGTGGCGGTCGCGCCCTCGGGCAGGCGGCCGGTCAGGCGGAAGCCGACGACCTCCGGGATCAGCATCGGGATCGGCTGGCCCAGCATGGCCGCCTCGGCCTCGATGCCGCCGACGCCCCAGCCCAGCACGGCCAGGCCGTTGATCATGGTGGTGTGGCTGTCGGTGCCGACCACGGTGTCGGGATAGGCGACGGTCTTCTTGCCCTCGGCCAGGGTCCAGACCGTCTGGCCCAGATGCTCCAGATTGACCTGGTGGCAGATGCCGGTGCCCGGCGGCACCACGCGGAAGTTGTTGAAGGCCGACGACCCCCAGCGCAGGAACTTGTAGCGCTCCATGTTGCGCTCGTATTCGCGCTCGACGTTCTGGACGAAGGCGCCCGGCGTGCCGAAATGATCGACCATCACCGAGTGGTCGATGACCAGATCGACGGGGTTCAGCGGATTGATCTTGGAGGCGTCGGCGCCCAGCTTGGCCATGGCGTCGCGCATGGCGGCCAGATCGACCACCGCCGGAACACCGGTGAAGTCCTGCATCAGCACGCGGGCGGGCCTAAAGGCGATCTCGTGCTCGACCGAGCCCTTGTTCTCGATCCAGGCCGCAACGGCCTTGAGGTCGGCCTCGGTGACGGAAACCCCGTCCTCGTTGCGCAGCAGGTTCTCCAGCAGCACCTTCATGGATCGCGGCAGGCGGGAAATCCCGGCCAGACCGGCTTCCTCGGCGGCGGGAAGGCTGTAATAGGCGTACTTCTTGCGCCCGACGGAGAGATCCTGACGGGTCTTGAGGCTGTCGATCGACGGCATGGGGGAGTCCTCTGGTCAACGCCGCCCGACAATTCGGTTGCGCCATCGCGCGGTCTGCCCCGGGGCGCACAGGTCCCAAGGGCGCGCGGCGACAGCCTGCTGCGGCGACGGCGGATATAGCGACGCCTGGCGACGGCGTCCATGTATCCGCGTTGGCGACAGGGACATTGCGAGGGGTTCTCACTTCCTTCCCCCCTCGCGGGGGAAGGTGGGCGGCGCAGCCGCTCGGATGGGGGGGCTGGCGCCGCGGCAATTCCGTCGAACAGCCGGACTCCCAAACCCGGCGACGGCGAAGACACCCTCCATCCGTCTCGCTGCGCGAGCCACCTTCCTCCGCAAGGGGGGAAGGATGTTCAGTTGGTCTTGGGTGATCCCGGCGCGCCGGCCGTCATCGACGTGCTGGTGTCCGAGGGGCGGGTGCCATGGGCCGGCCACACCGGCCAGCACGCCATTCCCGAGGTCTACGACGCCATCCGGCGCGCGGGGCTGACGCTTATCTTCGTCAACACGCGCTGGCAGTCGGAATTCGTGTTTCAGCAGCTGTGGGCCATCAACGACGACAATCTGCCCATCGCGCTACACCACGGGTCACTGGCGGCCGAGCAGCGGCGCAAGGTCGAGGCGGCCATGGCGCGGGGCGACCTCCGAGCCGTGGTCTGCACCTCCACCCTCGACCTCGGCATCGATTGGGGCGACGTCGACCTGGTCATCCAGCTGGCGGCGCCGAAGGGATCGAGTCGTCTGGTCCAGCGCATCGGCCGGGCCAACCACCGTCTGGACGAGCCCAGCCGGGCGCTCTTGGTCCCCGCCAGCCGCTTCGAGATGCTCGAGTGCCAGGCGGCGCGCGAGGCGGTCG
>CAXBPJ010000435.1:0-2056 GCA_963977325.1 uncultured Brevundimonas sp.
GGCCCGCGCCCAAGGGGCCTTCGACGACGCGACCCTGACCGAGGTCGAGGCCTTCCTGACCGACCCCCGCGCCTGGCAGGCGGCAAACGGCTGATCCGGGGTTATCCCCAACAAACTGCGGCCGGCCCCATGACGCGGCCGGCCGCTTCGGTTTAATCTGGACCGCAACCAACGAAGGGGCAGGCAGACCATGAGCACTCTCACCGTCACCAGCGCGCATTTCATCGTTCCCGGACAGGCCGACGGGCCCGAGGACAAGCAGGCCATCCCCTTTTCGCTGGAGGCGGAGCAGCAGTTGCTGGGCGCGCTGCTGACCAACAACGACGTCTTCGACCGGGTCAGCCAGATCATCAAGTCGGACCATTTCTATCACCCGGTCCATGCCCGCATCTTCGACATCTGCGCCGAACGCATCCGCCGCAACGCCCTTGCCAGCCCGGTCACGATCAAGGCCTTCCTTGAAAACGACGACGGCCTGAAGGAACTGGGCGGCCCGGCCTATCTGGCCCGCATGGCGGCGGCGGCGATCAGCGCCTATGCCGCGCGCGACTATGCCCAGATGATCCGTGAATTCGCCCTGCGGCGCGAATTGATGACCCTGGGCCAAGACATCGCCGCCCGCGCCGCCACCGTCGAGGTCGGCGATGACGCCGAGGAGCAGATCAAGGCCGCGGAACAGACGCTCTACAAGCTGGGCGAGGCCGGGGTGGCCGAACGCGGGTTCCAGTCCTTCCTCAAGGCCGTGACCGGCGCGGTTCAGGTGGCCAACGCCGCCTATCAGCGCGACGGCAAGCTGTCGGGGATTTCCACCGGGCTGATCGACCTGGACGGCAAGATGGGCGGTCTGAATAATTCGGACCTGATCATCCTGGCCGGCCGCCCGTCGATGGGCAAGACCGCGCTGGCAACCAACATCGCCTTCAACATCGCCAAGTCGCACAAGCTGGGCGAAAAGCCCGACGGCACCCAGGGCTCGATCGAGGGCGGCGTCGTCGGTTTCTTCAGCCTCGAGATGTCGGCCGAACAGCTGGCCGCCCGCATCCTGTCCGAGGCCGCCGAGGTGCCGTCCGAGCGCATCCGCAGCGGCAACATGGACGAGGGCGAATTCCGCCGCTTCGTCGAGGCCGCGCATGCGCTGCAGAACTGCCCGCTGTTCATCGACGACACGCCCGCCCTGCCCATCAACCAGCTGGCCGCCCGCGCCCGCAAGCTGAAGCGCACGCATGGGCTGGACGTGCTGATCGTGGACTACCTTCAGCTCTTGAAGGCCGCGACCGCCAAGGACAGCCGCGTGAACGAGGTGTCCGAGATCACCCAGGGCCTCAAGGCCGTGGCCAAGGAGCTGAACATCCCCGTCATCGCCCTGTCCCAGCTGTCGCGCCAGGTCGAAAACCGCGAGGACAAGCGCCCGCAGCTGTCGGACCTGCGCGAATCCGGCTCGATCGAGCAGGACGCCGACATCGTGATGTTCGTGTTCCGCGAGGAATACTATAAGGAACGCGAAAAGCCCTCGGACAGCGACCTGGACGCGATGGCCCGCTGGCAGCAGGTGATGGAGAACGTCCACGGCAAGGCCGAGGTGATCCTGGGCAAGCAGCGCCACGGCCCCATCGGCACGGTCGAGCTGGCCTTCGAGGGTCAGTTCACCCGCTTCGGCAACCTCGCCCGCGACCGCCAGAGCCAGTGGGACTGACGCCATGAACCTGCCCGTCCCCGTGGCGACCATCGGCCTCCTGCTGGCCTCGAACATCTTCATGACCGTCGCGTGGTACGGTCACCTCAAGTTCAAGACCGCCCCCCTGGTGACGGTGATCTTCATCAGCTGGGGCATCGCCTTCTTCGAATACCTGATGCAGGTGCCCGCGAACCGCATCGGCTACGGCTATTTCAGCGCCGCGCAGCTCAAGACCATCCAGGAGGTCATCAGCCTCTCGGTCTTCGCGATCTTCTCCTGGGTCTATCTGGGCGAACGGATCGGCTGGCAGCACGGCGTGGGCTTCTCGCTGATCTGCCTCGGCGCCTGGTTCATCTTCCACGACTTCGGCTGATCGCGGGG
>CAXBPJ010000436.1:0-2049 GCA_963977325.1 uncultured Brevundimonas sp.
CTGGCCCGCCACCTTGCGCATCAGGTCGATCAGCGGCTTGGGCCCGCCCGCATAGCCGATGCGCCAGCCGGTCATGGCGTAGGCCTTGGACACGCCGTTCACCGTCAAAATCCGGTCGATCAGGTCGGGCGCCGCCTGGGCCAAAGTCACGAAGTCGAAGTCGCCATAGATCAGGTGTTCGTACATGTCGTCGGTCAGCACCCAGACCTGGGAATGGCGGCGCAGCACCTCGGCCAGCGCCTCCAGCTCGGCCCGCGTATAGGCCGCGCCGGTGGGATTGGATGGCGAGTTCAGGATCAGCCAGCTGGTGCGGTCGGTGATCGCCGCCTCCAGCGCCTCGGGCTTCAGCTTGAAGCCGTCCGCCTCGTGCCCGACCACCACCACCGGCTCGCCCCCGGCCAGCAGCACCATGTCGGGATAGGACACCCAGTAGGGCGCCGGCACAATCACCTCGTCGCCCGGCGACAGGGTCGCCACCAGGGCGTTGTAGATCACCGCCTTGCCGCCCGGCGCCACGTGGATCTGGCTGGGCGCGTAGCTGAGGCCATTCTCGCGCTCGAACTTGGCCGAGATGGCCGCCTTCAGCTCCGGCAAGCCGTCGACGTCGGTATATTTGGTCTCGCCGCGCCGGATGGCGTCGATGGCGGCCTCCTTGACGTTGTCCGGCGTATCGAAGTCAGGCTCGCCGGCGCCCAGGCCGATCACGTCGCGCCCCTCGCGCTTCAGCTCGCGCGCCCGCGCGGTCACCGCCAGGGTGGCCGACGGCTTGACGCGGGAGAGGGCGGAGGACTGCAGGGTCATGCGAAACGCCTCTTCGGTCGGGGAGCCTCGTTCTTACGCATGCGCGAGGGGTGTGAGAAGGGCGCCGCCATGTCCGGGCGAGAGGCGCGGCGACAACGAGGCGTGTTCGCTATCGGCCTTAACCACACCGCTCCATCGCCGCTTAAGGGAAGGGTGTGAGGGTGTTCCGGACGACATTGTGGAGACGGTCGTGCCGCTCATTCGTTCGGACGCCAGGGGTTTCGGAATTCAGGCCGCCTTCGCCGCCGCCTTCCTGTTCTTTTCATTGCGCAATGGGCTGCTCGATCTTCCTGACGCGCTCAGGACCTATGATCGCCTGATCGCTTGGCTGGTCATCGGCGCGGGCCTCTACGCCGGCCTGTTCGCGGGCGGTCATCACCTTCTTCGCTTGAGGGGCGTCGGCGCCCGCTGGGCCTATGTCGCCGTGGGCGCGGTCAGCCTGGCGATGCTCCAGGCCGTGATGCAGGGTCCGCAAGACCTGTGGGCCGCCTTCGCGCGCGGCGCGGGCCTGGTGCAGTTCGTCTTCCCCGCCCTGCTCGGCGCGGCGTTCGGGTTTCTCTACGCCAAACGGGCCGGGTGGGAGGAGCCGGACGAGGACTGGATCAGCCTCGAGAGCCCGAGGACATCGGGCCCCGCGTCCCCGGGCGCGGTTGAGGGCGGCGGATCGACCTATTTCGGCGGTCCGGTGCAGGTCAGGACGTCGATTCCCCTCATGTTTCTGGCCGCCCTCAGCGGAATGCTCCTGTTCGGCCTGGCCCGCATGGCCTTCTATACCAGTTGGGAGGTGTCCCTGCTGGGCGACGTCAGCGCCGCCGAGGCTGTGCGGCACGCCGCCGGCGCCAGCGCCTTCGGTGGTTTCATGATGGTCGCCGGGGCGATCGTCGGGGTTCCGGTCATGTTCGTCTCCATTCTGGCGGGGCACTATGTCGCGCGCGGTTTCAAGCGGACGGACTACGGGGCTTACTTCGGGCTCGGCCTTGTCGCCCCGATCGCCATCGCCCTGTTCAGCATGTTCGTCCTCGCACCCATCGCCCTCGCTCTAGCGGTGGCTAATGGAGTGGCGATGGTCCTTTATCGCAATCTCGCCGGCCTGGAGCCCGTGCCCGTCCGCGAAGACATTCTCGCTGCCCGCGAACGCGACCTGGTCGCCGCCGACCATCCGCGCCGCGCCTTTGGCCGGGTGGTCAGGACCCGCTGATTCCGGGTGAACCGACGGAAGTTCAGGCCGTTTGCTCCGACGCGGCCCCT
>CAXBPJ010000437.1:0-2049 GCA_963977325.1 uncultured Brevundimonas sp.
CGACATCCCGGCGTTTGGCGGGCTCGTGGTGGTGCCAGGCCCACTCCAAAAGGACTGGCGCGGCGACCTAAACCACCGGGTGCTTCTGAAGCGACCGGATGGCTCCGGCATCGAAGCAGACCTCGCGATGCAGCACGTTTTCCAAACTCCGCCGCCGAAGGAACTGCGTTGGACATGCATCCTGCGCGGAGTAGGCAAGGAAGATGTGCCTATCGGCACTGAAGTCTGGATCGCTTCTTAGTCAGGTCCGCTATCCACCCATTGCGGACATCCAGAGAGTCCGTTTCACGCCTCCCGCCTGCTACACCCCTCCCCGTGACCTTTTCCGATGACGAGATCGAGCGCTACGCCCGGCATCTGGTGCTGGCCGAGGTGGGCGGGCCGGGGCAGCAGCGGCTGAAGGCGGCGCGGGTGATGATCGTCGGTCTGGGCGGCGTCGGCGGCCCGGCGGCGCAGTATCTGGCGGCGGCCGGTGTTGGGCGGCTGACCTTGGTCGATCCCGATGTGGTCAGCCTGTCGAACCTGCAGCGCCAGGTGCTGTTCGCCACCGCCGACGTCGGCCGGCCTAAGGTCGATGTGGGAGTCGAGCGTCTGGGCGCGCTCAATCCGCATGTCGAGATCGAGGCCGTGGCCCAGCCCTTCGCGGCCGTGGCCGATCGTGTGGGCGAGCACGACCTGGTGCTGGACGGGACCGACGACTTCGCCGTGCGCCATGCGGTCAATGCGGCCTGCGTGGCGGCGGGCGTTCCGCTCGTCTCCGGGGCGCTGGGGCGCTGGAGCGGACAGGTGGCGGTGTTCGAGGGGCGGCCCTGCTATCGCTGCCTGGTCCCCGAGGCGCCGACCGACGCCGAAACCTGCGCCCGCACCGGCGTCGTCGGCGCCATCGCCGGGATGGTCGGTACCCTGGTGGCGCTCGAAGCCGTCAAGCGGATCACCGGGGCGGGCGAGCCGCTGTCGGGCCGGATGATGATCGTCGACGGCCTGACGGGCGTGGCGCGGACGGTCACGGTGACCGCCGATCCCGACTGTCCGGTCTGCGCGGACGGCGGGCTCTCAACCGCTCCTTAACCGCGATGATTCACCAATCGAGCCTCAAGCTTGGCGGGGCCTCGTGGCGTGATGACAGACCTGAAGACCGATGTGGTGTTGCGCGGCGACTGCGTGGAGACCCTGCGCGGCCTGCCCGACCGGTCGGTCGATCTGATCTTCGCCGACCCGCCCTATAATCTGCAGCTGGGCGGCGACCTGACCCGGCCGGACAACTCCAGGGTCGACGCCGTCGACGACGATTGGGACAAGTTCGACAGCTTCGCCGCGTATGACGCCTTCACGCGCGCCTGGCTGACCGAGTGCCGTCGGGTGCTCAAGGATGAGGGCTCGATCTGGGTGATCGGCAGCTATCACAATGTCTTTCGGTTGGGTGTGGCGGTCCAGGACCTGGGCTTCTGGGTGCTGAACGACATTATCTGGCGCAAGTCCAACCCCATGCCGAACTTCAAGGGCACGCGCTTCACCAACGCCCACGAGACCCTGATCTGGGCGACGAAGAGCCGTGAGCAGAAGCGCTACACCTTCAACTATGACGCGCTGAAGGCCTTCAACGAAGACGTCCAGATGCGCTCGGACTGGACGCTGGCGCTGTGCACCGGCGAGGAGCGACTGAAGGACGCCGAGGGCAGGAAGGCCCACCCGACCCAGAAACCGGAAGGCCTGCTGCACCGCGTTCTGCTGGCCGCCAGCCGGCCGGACGACATCGTGCTGGATCCTTTCTTCGGCACGGGCACCACGGGGGCGGCGGCGCGCCGCCTGGGCCGCAGGTTCATCGGCATCGAGCGTGACGAGACCTATGCCGCCCTGGCCGAGCGCCGCATCGCCGAGGTCATCCCGGCCTCGCCCGACGATCTCAAGGTGATGGGCTCCAAGAAGTCCGAGCCCAAGGTGCCGTTCGGCGCCCTGGTCGAGGCCGGACTGCTGCGTCCCGGCGATAGCCTCTACTGTCCCAAGGGCGAGCGCGAGGCGCGGGTGCGGGCCGACGGTTCGCTGATCTCC
>CAXBPJ010000438.1:0-2047 GCA_963977325.1 uncultured Brevundimonas sp.
TTCTCCTTGAGCCAGCCGATGTTGGTGTCGCCGCGCAGGAACCAGAGCAGCTCGATGACGATCGAGCGCAGGTGCAGCTTCTTGGTGGTCAGCAGCGGAAAGCCCTGTGACAGGTCGAAACGCATCTGGCGGCCGAACAGGCCCAGGGTGCCGGTGCCGGTGCGGTCCTCGCGCCGGGCGCCGCGTTCGAGGATGTCGCGCAGCAGGCCGAGGTACTGGTATTCGGGATGGTCCGGGCCGACCGGCGCGCGCGGGGCCTGGGGGGCGTCGTAGGCGGCAATGGCGGCGAGGGCGGTCATGGCGGCGGACTGATTCGCTCGGTTCGATCGGTGGATCAGGGTCGCCCCGGACTGGCCTCGCGACAACCAGCCGGTTTATGCTGCGGCCGATTAGCTGGGGAGCGATCGCGATGGACCCGACTGTCTGGACGTGGCTTGGCGCGCTGGTCGTGTTCGCGGCAGGCTATCTGCTGGGCCGCAGCCAGTCGCGGGGCGATGAATCCCGGCTGGGTCGCCGCCGACGTCGGGACCGCGCCGACAACACCGTGGTGCGCCGGCCCCAGCCGAAGCGCGAGATGAACCAGGCCTATGGCTATATCAAACCCGCCGCGGATCAGAACGCCGAGGTCAAGGCGCTGCTGGCCGAGGGCAAGACGCTGGAGGCGGTCAAGGCGTTGCGCCGCGCCAATCCGGAGATGACGCTGGAGGCCGCGACGCGGGCGGTGAGAGCCTATCTGACCCCGCGCTAACCCTTGAAGCCGTCCTGATCGAGGAAGGCCTGCTCCTCGGGCGTGGTCTCGCGCCCCAGCGCCCGGTTGCGGTGAGGAAAGCGTCCGAAGCGAACGATGACCGCGTGGTGGTGCTCGGCCCAGCGATCGTCGTCATCGCGCTCCAGCGTCTGGAACAGCGCCAGCGCCCGGTCCTGATCGGCCCGGTCCTCCGAGTGCTGGAACGGCAGGTAGACGAAACGACGCAGGGCGTTGTCGATCACTCGGTCCAGGCCTTGGTCCACAGCCAGGGCAGCGAAATGGCGGGCCAGCGGGTCGGTGGCGAAGGCGTGTCCGGTGCCGCGCCAGACGTTGCGTGGAAACTGGTCCAGCAGGATCAGCAGGGCCAGCACGCCGTCGGGGCTCTCGGCCCAATGATCCAACTCGCGGTGGGCGGCCATCAGGTGGGCGGCCTCGAACCGGCTGCGGAACTCGGCGTCGAAGGCGTCGTCCTTGGCGAACCATTTTGCGGGGCCGGCCTCGCGCCAGAAGTCGATAACAGCGAGCGGGGAGGGGGCGGTCTGATCAGTCATGGCGGCACAACGCTGGCGCGGCGGCCGCGGATGCATGGCTCGGCCCCGACGCGGACAGCGCGGCTCTCGGGATTTTTGAACTTCGGGAAAGGAATGGTCGGAGTGGCAGGATTCGAACCTGCGACCCCCGCGTCCCGAACGCGGTGCTCTACCAGACTGAGCCACACTCCGACGTGAGGCGCGGCTTATAGCTAGGCGACTCCGCCGCCGCAAGCGGCGTTTCGCACCTTGTCACGACGCCTTCCAGATGGTGTTGCAAGGCCCGCGAGGTTGAGCTATTCGACCGCCTCCCCGGGCCCCGGCCTGGGACAGCGCCGGACCTGCTGGGGAATGGTGTAATGGTAACACTCCGGTTTTTGGTACCGTCATTCTAGGTTCGAGTCCTAGTTCCCCAGCCACCGCCCTCACTGCATTTGAGCCGATTTCAGCCCCCCTTCCCGAGAAGGCGGGTTTTACGCTGAGATTCAGAGCTGGTCGTCTGTTCTGGGTGTTCTGCAACCGCGCAACCTCCTCCACCCGCTTGAGCTCCAGCCGAGCATGGTGGCGACGTCGTTCGCCCTTGAGAAGGACCAGATGGCTTCGTCGCAGAAGGCTGGGCGAAGGACCCGCGACTGGGCCTAGGGCAGGAACTGGATCGTGCGGGCGAACTGGATGTCACGGTCCCCGGGCGCGACGCGAACATCCCGCATCAACGCGACCGCAGCTTCGCCGAAGCCGAGTCCTGGATGGGTCTCGCCCAACACCGCGC
>CAXBPJ010000439.1:0-2041 GCA_963977325.1 uncultured Brevundimonas sp.
CTGGGACTTGTCGGTTTCCTGCTGCGGGGCGCGGGCGTGCCGTGGCTGGCCGACCCGATCGCGCCCCTGGCCCTGCTGATCGTCGGCTCCAGCGGCGTGATCTCGATCATCCTGCCCTACACCGCCGAGAACTATCCCCTGCGCATTCGGGGGCGGGCCACCGGCTGGATCGCCGGCTGCTCCAAACTGGGCGGCCTGTTGGCCCAGGGGCTCAGCGTCCTCGCCCTGACCCCGCCGTTCGGCGTCGCCGCCGCCCTGATCGGCCTTCCGATGGCCGGGGCGCTCGGCCTGATCCTGTGGCAGGGCCGCGAGACCCGGGGCCGAGACCTGCGCGACCTGGAGGACTGATCCTCAGCGCTGCCGCCGCACCCCCGCGAAGGGGTCCGGATCGGCCTCATGTTCGTCGAAGCCGAAATGCTCGAAGCCGGCCTTGATCGACGCCCCCAGCGGCGCCTCGACGATCAGCTTGCCGCCGCCGGGATGGTCCAGCTCGATCCGCCGGGCATGCAGTTGCAGGCCCAGCGGCCCCGACAGTTCGCGCGACGCGTCGCTTCCATATTTCGGATCGCCGACAATGGGATGGCCGATCGCGCTCATGTGCGCTCTCAGCTGGTGCGTCCGCCCGGTGAAGGGGCGCAGGCCCATCCAGGCCGCCCGATGCGCCGCCCGCGACAGGGTGACATAGGCGGTCTCGGCCGGCTCGGCGCCGTGCTCCTTGGGATCGGCCAGGCGCATCATCTCGAAGTCGTTGATGCCGGTCTTCTTCAGGGCCATGTCGATCTGCCCCGCCGTCGGCTTCGGATTACCGGCGACAATGGCCCAGTAGGTCTTCTTGGCCTGCCGCCGGGCGAAAGCCCCCGCCAGCCGCTTGGCCGCCTCCGGCCCCTTGCCCAGCAGCAGCACGCCCGAGGTGTCGCGATCCAGCCGGTGCACCAGCCGCGGCCGCTCCATCCCTTCGCCCCAGGCCGACAGCAGCCGATCCACGTGCTTGGTCGTCTTGGTGCCGCCCTGCACGGCCAGGCCGGCGGGCTTGTTCAGGGCGATGACCAGTTCGTCCTCGTGCAGCACCAGGGATTTGGCATAGGCGATGTCGCGGTCGCTGAGCTCGCTCGTCCGTTCCGGACGCTTACCCGGCTCCGGCAGCGGCGGGACGCGCACGGCGGCCCCGGCGGTCAGCCGCGCCTCGGGCTTCACCCGCCCGCCGTCGACCCGGATCTGGCCCGACCGCGCCAGCTTCTGAACCTGGATGTGCGACACATGCGGCCAGCGCCGCTTGAACCAGCGATCCAGGCGGATGCCGTCCTCGGCCTCGGCGACATAAAGCGTCTTGATCTCGCGGCTCATGCCGCCGGGCTTAGCCCGCCCTGCGCACTATGCGAAGGGCCTCTTGTCGAGCGTCAGTAAAGCCGCGCCCTCAGGCTCTCCACCACCCCGCGCGCGTCGTAGGCCTCACGGCGGTCGGGACGCGGGCCGGCGCCGGTCAGGATTTCCAAACTGGTCGAGGTCGGCGACGGCCCAGAGAAGTTTAGTCCCACCCCGACGCCCACACCCGAGCTGGAATAACGGCCGTACCGGCCCGAGCTCGCCCCGATGCCAAGCGAGGGCCTGACGCCGCCAGCGCTGTCCGGCCGACCGTCGATCCAGCGCTGGGTCACCTCGAACCAGTCATAGCCGTTCTCCAGGGTCAGTTCGGCGGCGCGCAACAGCGCCATGTCGGCCACGGGCCCGGGTGCGCCCACGCCGTCATAGCTGACCCGCCAGCGATCCCTCTCGATCCGCTGCTCGGCGTAGCCCTGCCCTCCCGGCCCCATCTGCGGCCCATAGGGCGCCAAGCTGGCGCAGGCCGACACGGCCAGGGCAGAGGCGGCGGCGAGGACGAGGCTGAGACGCTTCATGACGACAACTCCCGGTGTTCACGAGGGAAAGCGGCCATCAGCGATGGCGGTTCCGTCAGCCGGGCAGGCTCAGGCCTGCGGCCTCGGCCAGGGTGCGCATGTCGTCCGGCACGGGCGCCTCGGCCGTTAGGTTCCCGCCCTCCGGA
>CAXBPJ010000440.1:0-2041 GCA_963977325.1 uncultured Brevundimonas sp.
GCGCCCAGAAGTCGACGATGACCGGTTGCTGGCGGGAGGCCTCGACCACGTCCTTCATGAAGCCGGCGTCGGTGCCGTCCTTGATCAGGTCCTCGGGCGTGGTGGTCGGGTCGGCGAAGGTCATGGCGGCTCTTGATCCGTCGTGAAGTGAGGAAACGCGATACCGCCCAGATGGTCGCGCGAACCGATGGCCGCAATCTCAGACGACGACGCCGGCCTCGAAATCGACGACGATCGGGTCGCGACCGATTTCCGCCAGGAAGCGACGAAAGGTGGCCTGGCTCAGGCCGGTGGTGGCGGTGTTGGTCAGGGGGTGAAAGTTGACGATGTCCGCCTCGGCCAGACGCCGATCCAGCACGAAGGTCACCCGGCGATCAACAACGTTGATCAGCCCCAACGCCGTCACCGACCCCGGCCGCACGCCCAGGGTCTCGTGAAGCAGGGTCTCGTTTCCGAATGACAGCCGATCGGCGCCGATCACCCGATGCAGGGATTTCAGGTCGATTACGGTGTCCTGGCGCGTCGAGACCAGCCACAGGCGCCCCTTCTTGTCCTTCAGAAACAGGTTCTTGGTGTGGGCGCCCGGCAGGGCGACCTTCAGCTCCAGACCTTCCTCGACCCGGAACACGGCTGGATGGTCGTGTGTATTCTGGTCGATGCCGCGCTCGGCCATCCAGGCCGTCAGGCGGTCGCGGTCGAATGGGGGTTCGATCATTAGCCCTTTCGGAGCATCCGCCGGGTCCGCGATCAAGGGCGCGGGCGCCGCCATAGGAACGACCGATCGATTTTGACGTGGCGATAGCGAACGCCTATCTGGCGCTTCCGCCCCGGAGATCGCCCGTGCTGCCCACGCTGCGCCAGTTGCAGTATCTGAAGCTGCTCGCCGAGCATGGCTCCTTCAGCCGCGCGGCCGAGGCGGCCCATGTCAGCCAGCCGGCCCTAAGCTCCGGGGTGCAGGAACTGGAGAAGATTCTGGGCGCGCCGGTGGTGGAGCGCACGCGCGGTCAAATTCAGCTGACCGCCGTGGGCGAGGAGGCGGTCAAGCGCGCTGCCGATGTGCTAGCCCGCGCCGAGGATCTGGTCGAAGCGGCCAAGAACGCCGGCAAGCCCCTGTCCGGTCGCTTTCGCCTGGGGGTGATCCCGACCATCGCGCCTTTTCTCCTGCCCGCGCGCCTGCCCGGCCTGACGTCGGACCATCCCAAGCTGAGGCTGTTCCTGCGCGAGGACCTGACGCCCCGGCTGGTGGCGGCGCTGAAGGCCGGTACGCTGGACGCCGTCATCGCCCTGCCCTACGATCTGGCGGGACTGGAGACGGCGACCATCGGTTCGGACGAGATCCTGGCCGCCGCTCCCGCCGGGCATCGACTGGCGGCCGAGGGGGCTCTGGTGCCTGGCGCGCTTCGGGCCGACGATTTGATTCTCCTGGAAGACGGCCACTGCCTGCGCGACCAGGCCCTGGCCGCCTTCGACATCGAGGCGCCGCGCGGCGAGGACGTCTTCGCCGCCACCAGCCTGCACACCCTGGTCCAGATGATCGGCTCAGGGCTCGGCGTCAGCTTCCTGCCCGAGATGGCGGTCAAGGCCGGCCTCGCCGACACCCCCGCTGTGGTCGTCCGCCGCCTGGAAGGCGCCGCCCCCCGACGCGAGATCGTCGTCGCCTGGCGCGCCGGCTCCAGCCGCGCCAAGGAAGCCCGGATGCTGGCCGAGGCCCTGACCTTGGACTGAGGCGTTTTTCACCGCGTCCTCATGGTTTTCTCATGACGCTCACGGCTGTCGCTCGCATCGTCGCGGTCCCTTTCACGGAGACCGACCATGACCCCGACACCAGCCCCCGCCTGGCTTTGGCGCGTGCTGAAATTCGGCCCCTGGCTGGGCGCCGGCGCCCTGTTGATCCTGCCCGCGATCGCCATGCGCTTCACCGAGGAGGTCGACTGGACCGCCTTTGATTTCGTCTTCGCGGCCGGCATGTTCCTGGCCGTGCTGCTCCCGTGGGAGCTGGCGATGAGGTCATCGCGCAACCCGATGCGGCTGGCGGGCGTGG
>CAXBPJ010000441.1:0-2038 GCA_963977325.1 uncultured Brevundimonas sp.
CCAGTCCGTCGGCCTTGACGGCACTCGCAACCGCCGTGTCCTCGACCCCCAGCCAATGGGCGATCAGGCGGTGCCGGAAGGTGGCCACGCAGGCTTCGCCGTGGCCCTCGGCTTCGGCGGCGTCGATCACGAGGTCGCACTCGGTGTCGAACCCTTCCGAGCGGTTGTTCATGTTGCTGGACCCGAGCCGGACGTATCGGTCGTCAACGATCATCAGCTTGGCGTGGACGATGATGGTCTCCCCGCCCTCGGTCACCGGGGCGCAGGCGAACAGGCGGCCGTGGCGGTCGGCGTCCTCCAGCCGCTTCAGGAAGTTGGAGCGGGTCTTGTCCATGGTCATCTGGTCGAACCAGCTGGGCGAATGCTGGGTCGAGACCAGCATGATCTCGGGGCCGTCGGCCTCCTCGAGACGCTGGGCCAGGGCCTCGGCCACGATGGGGGAGGCGAAATACTGGTTCTCGAGATAGAGGGTGCGTTTCGCCGCCGCGATGCCTGCCAGGGTGGCCGCCTCGCCCTCGCGGATTTCAGGCAGGTCGCGCCAGGGCGCCTGGGTTCGAGCGATCGCCACCCGCGCTCCGAGCAGATCCGGCTTCACATGCTCCGGCCAGGGTGTTGTCGCCTCGTCGGGCGGGGAGGGCAGGGTTTGTTCGGTCGCCCGTTCCCAGCGGTCGCGGAACAGCTGGCCCAGGCTTCGCGCCGCCTCGCCGTCGACCATGGCCATGATCTCGTGCCGACAGTCATAGCAGCGCTCGCCGCCCTCGGGCGGTCGGCGGCGCGGGTCGGGGTATTTGTGGTCCGGCGTGTCCCAGCGGTCCGGCCCGATGTCGCAGCTGCCGCAGAAGGCCAGGGCGTCGTCGATGACCACGACCTTCTGGTGGTGGGCCGCGCCGATCGGCGCGGTCTTGTCCAGGCGGAAGTCGACGCCCGATCCCTTGAAGAAGCGCCGGCTGCGCCAGGGAAAGAACCGCTGTACGCCTGCCACCGGCAGGGGCGCGTCCCAGCACAGGATGCGGATGTCCAGGTCCGGCTGTTCCGCCGCCAGCCGCTTGAGGAAGGCGCCCATGCGCTCGGCCTCGCCGTTCGGTCCCTCGGGCGTCAGCGGCGTGTCCGGATCGAAGGCCCAGTTCAGGAACCAGATCGACCGCCGCGCCTGCCGCATCGCCGCTTCGGCCGCCATCAGATACGGGTCCATGTCGACCAGCAGCGCCACCCGATCGGCGCGCCCCACGCGCCAGGCGGTCGTTCCAGCGTCCAGCATATCGATCCTTCCCGGCGGCCCAAGATGTCATTATCCGGCGCGCGGTATGAACCCAAGGTGTGGATCGGTTGCCTTACGAGAGGTAGACTTTGACTATGAGGAAAGGGCTTAACAGCCAGGAGAGGCTCCGCGCTTTAGACACTGCGTTGGAGACGCTTGAGCGGCGGCCCGCGAGCCCCAAAGTTCGTCCCTTTCGCGCGCCCAGGACGCAGATCAAGCTCGGCCCGAAAACAGAGCTAACCATCCGTTGGATGAAGTGGGGGTTCCGTCTCTATTGGGTGCTTTGGGTCGCGTTGGTGTTCGTGAAAAACCCGCCAAGTGGATTCGGTGACTTCATGATCATTCCTATCTCGGCGTTGGGCATGTGGCTCATCTTCCAAGGGCACCGGTTCCTGCTGATCGCCGCCGTCCACAAGCTGTCTCGCACGCCCTGAGCATTCTCGGGCCGCGATGGCAGACACCGCTCACGGAACATGACAGACGCATTCTTCCAAACTGAGAGGCGCGACGTGCCCTACACCCTTTACGGTATCCCCAACTGCGACACGGTGAAGAAGGCGCGGGCCTGGCTCGGCGAGCGCGGGGTCGACCATGCCTTTCACGACTACAAGAAGGCCGGGGTGGAGCGCGGCTTCCTCGAGGCGCGGGTGGCCGAGCATGGCTGGGAGACGGTGCTGAATCGGGCCGGCACGACGTTCCGCAAACTGCCGGACGACGCCAAGGCCGGCTTGGACGCCGACAGGGCGGTGGCGCTGATGCTGAGCCAGCCGTCGATGATCA
>CAXBPJ010000442.1:0-2029 GCA_963977325.1 uncultured Brevundimonas sp.
ATAGAGGCCGACACCCACGAACAGCAGCGGTCGCCGTCCGAACCGGTCGGCCAGAGGGCCGTAGAACAGCTGGGCGAAGCCGAAGCCGAGCAGATAGGCGGTCACCACCCACTGGCGACTGTTGTCCTCGACCACCCCCAGCGCATTTCCGATCGCGGGCAGCGCGGGAAGCATGGAATCGATGGCCAAGGCATTCAGCGCCATCAGCATGGCCACCAGCGCCACCAGTTCCTTGAAGCCGAGCACGCGAGGGGCGGGCGGCGGGGTCGTGCTCACGGCTGTCATCCGATGCATAAGGGGGTTCGCAAATGCGAAAGGAAGGCCCCGGCGCGCGGAAATGTCGCGGAAACGCGACCTGGGCGCGGCCATTTCAGCTCAATTCAGGGGAGGATGATGGTGGGTGATGTAGGGTTCGAACCTACGACCCGCTGATTAAGAGTCAGCTGCTCTACCAACTGAGCTAATCACCCGATCCATCGGCGCTTCGGGCGGCGGGGCCTGCCGAAGGGCGCTCCACATACTGATTTGCGCCCGATTGCGCAAGGGATTGGCGAAGACGGCTGACTTTTGCGGGCGGCGGTCTATGGTCGCGGTCGGACCGGGAGGGGCGGATGGCGAGGCGAGACCTGTCGGGGGCGGTCGATTTCGGGGTGCTGGAGCGGATGACCGCCGGCGACGCCGAGGTTGGCGAGGAGGTGCTGGGCCTGTTCGTGGAGCAGTCCCGGATGTGGGCGGCCCTGCTCGATCCGAACGGCGAGGGATGGCGTGACGCGGCCCATACCCTGCGCGGCGCGGCGGTCGGCATCGGCGCCGGCGCCCTAGCCGCGGCCGGCGCGGCGGCGGAAGCGGCCGAACCGCCGGCGCATCACTCGGCGCTGGAGCGGGTTCGGCTGGAACTGGATCGCGCCCTGGCGGACGTCGCCGCCTATCGCCACGAACTGATGTTGCGCGGTCTGCGAGGCTAGGCCCCCCCAAACCGCTCCGCCCATTCCGCCACCTGGGCGTCCTCGATCTTGGCGAACAGCACGCTCGGGGCCGACACCGTCTGGCCTTTCGGCAGGGCGTCCAACAACAAAGCGTCAGCGTCGGGCCAGCTCAGGTCCTCCGCCCCCACGGTCGCGGCGATGCGCGCCGCCATCTCCGGCATCACCGGCGCCGCCAGCCGGGCGAAAAGGGCGACCAGGTTCAGGCCGGTGCGCACCCCCACGGCCGCCGCCTCGCGGTCGGTCTTCAGCGCGGTCCACGGCGCCGCCTCCTGCAGATACTCATTGCCCCGCACCCAGACGGCGCGAAGCGCCTGGCAGGCCTTCCGGAATTCCATGGCCTCGAACTGGGCCGTGGCCTCGGCCACGCCGGCTCGGAGGTCGGCCTCTAGGGCCGCCTCGACGGGGCCCGGCTGGCCGCCGTCCGGGATGACGCCGTCGAACTTCGACTCGGTGAACTTGACGATGCGGTTGACGAAATTGCCGAGCACGTCCGCCAGGTCCTTATTGGTCGTCGACTGGAACTGCTCCCATGTGAAGGCGGCGTCGGAATGCTCCGGGCCATAGGCCGTCAGGTGCCAGCGCCACACATCGGCGGGCGCGACCTCCTGCGCCTGGTCCATGAAGACGCAGCGCTTTTGTCTGGTCGAGAACTTGCCGCCATACCAGTTCAGCCAATTGAAGGCCTTGAGCTGGTCCACGGTCTTCCACGGCTCGCCCGAGCCGATGATGGTGGCGGGGAAGCTGACCGTGTGGAAGGCGACGTTATCCTTGCCCATGAACTGCACGTAGCGAACCTGTTCCGCGCCCTCGTCGGTGCGCCACCAGTCGCGCCACGACCCGCCGCTGGCGTCGGCCCACTCCTCGGTGGCGGCGATGTATTCGATGGGCGCGTCGAACCAGACATAGAAGACCTTGCCTTCCAACCCCAGGCGCGGCCCCCCGTCGGCGCCAACCACCGGCACGCCCCACTTCAGGTCGCGGGTGATGCCCCGGTCGATCAGCCCCTCGTCGAGGTGCTTGAGCGCGATGGAGCGGGCCAGGGG
>CAXBPJ010000443.1:0-2027 GCA_963977325.1 uncultured Brevundimonas sp.
CACCCATGCGCGCTTGCCAGGCTCGACCGCCTGCTGCCGACCACCGAGGACAAAGCTCGGGCGGGGCTGTCGTCGTTGGATAACGCCGACACCATCGAGACGATCGCCGCCGGGGTGCTGGCCCTGATCGACGGCCATCTTGAAGAGGCGATGGCCGATTTCCGCTGGATGCAGACCCGGTTCCTGGCGGCGGAGATGCAGTATCGACGATCGGGAGCGTACAAGCAGACTGACCCCGGCGAACTGCACAGCGGCATCTACGCGCCCGACGAGATGCGTCGCTACATGACCGGGCTTCTGATGTCGCAGGTCCTATGGCCCCAGCATCGGAGGCTTCTCGCCTGGTATCTGGAGCGCTTTCTTCCCGACTGCGATCCTGAAGGCGGCTATCTGGAGATCGGACCCGGGCATGGATTGACCTTGGCGCTCAGCGCGAAGCGGTTGAGCCTGGCAAGCGCGCATGGGTGGGACGTCAGCGAAACCAGTCTGGCCATGTCGCGTCACGCGTTGGAGGCCCTTTCGCCCGACACGCGGTTCTGTCCAGCGTTGCGCGACGTGTGCGGGCCGCTTCGGGAAGATGACCCGCGGGTCGCAACCGCGGTGCTGGGACAAGTGCTGGAAGTGGTGCCGTCGCCCGAAGCGGCCATGCGCAGCCTGGCCCAGATCGTTCTCCCCGGCGGTAGGCTGTTCCTGAATTGCCCGATCGAGGCGGCGGCGCCGGATCATGTCCGCAGATGGACCCACAGCGATCAGATCGACGACCTGCTCAAGGAGGGCGGATTCCGGATCGTACAGACGGAATCCGTCGGTGTCGGCCGAAGCGATGGCCCGTCTCTCTACGCCGTGATCGCCGAACGCTCAGCCGGGACGGCATGAAGCCGGCGCTTTGCGGTCCCGAGGAGGTCGATGAGCTCATCGACTTCATCGCCTCGACATGGGGGCCGAACCACGCGCTGGCGCGCAGTCGGGCGCTCCTGACATGGCAATTCGATGGAGCCCGCTTGAAGGGGGCCCGGCCATCCGACCTTGCAGTGCTGCTGCTGCGCGACGAGGCCCGCCGCATCGTGGCCATGCAGGGGCTGATCGGCGCGCGTGTCATGCGGTCCGAAGAGTCCTTCGACGGGGCCTGGCTCTGCAACCTGATGGCGGCTGAAGGGGCGAGGGCGGCCGGCGCGGGGATGACAATGCTGAAGGCCGTCACCGATCTGGGGCTGGACGTGCTGATGACGGCCGGCATCAATCCGGCCCTCTACCGCGTCTATCCCGCGATGGGGTTCATGGTTCGGCCCGAGATGGACCGTTGGGCCTGGCTATCTCGCAGTCGGGCGAACTCTCCCATCATTTCTGCATTCGTGGGGGCGGATGACCGCGAGCGCCCGGCGCGGCCGGCCGATTATTGCGAAGACATCGATGGGCCATTCGGTGAGCCTTGGGACCGCCTGTGGTCGACGCGCCCGTCCGACTATTTCGGCATCCACCGCGACACCGGCTATCTGAACTGGCGCTACCGCAATCATCCGATTTTTGACTATCGCGCGCTGGTGGTCAGGGAGGGGGAGAAATGGCGCGGTTTGGCGATATATCGGATGGAGGACATTCTCCCCGAGGGTGGGTCGGCGCTGAGGGTCGTGGAGCTTCACGGCGACGAACGGGCGATGGTCAGCCTGCTCCGCGTGTTCGCCCAGAAGGTTGAGGACGAGGGCCACCTCCTCGTAGACTTCGGCGCTGAGATTTTCGCGAGGGCGGGATGGCGGAGAGCGACGTCAGACCACCTCCCCCCGCCCAACCTGTTCCAGCCGCTGGCGCCCGCCTACCGGCCGCTGAACTCCGCCTACAAGACATTGACGACGCGTTTGCCAAAGTCCGCTTTTGCCGACTTTACCGCCGTGCGGGCCGATTCCGACCAGGATCGGCCGAATGCGATAGGGTAGGGGATGCCGCCAACCGCCCGCCGGAAGACGACGATCTCCCACGACACGATCCCGTTCATCCTGGTCACCGGCCCGATGCGCTCGGGAACGACCCTG
>CAXBPJ010000444.1:0-2024 GCA_963977325.1 uncultured Brevundimonas sp.
CCCAGACGATGCCCTGATGCAGGTCGGTGATCCGCAGCCCGTCGTTCTTGGCGTAGAACTGGAACAGGAGGGCGTCCTGGGTCTTGGTCATGTGATAGATCGAGCCGGGGTTCGGCGGAAACAGAATCTCCTGCTCGACCGGACCGTGCTCGGTCTGGACGGTGACCGGCAGATAGCCCTCGGGGATGGTCAGACCGGCGGTGGCGTAGCCATAGACCCCCATGGTGCCCAGGTGCGCCAGGTGGATGTCCAGTCCGCTCTCGACCATGGCCGCAAGCACGTGGTTGGTGGCGTTCAGGTTGTTGTCGACGGTGTAGAGCTTGTGCCGCGCCGACTTCATCGAGTAGGGCGCGGCCCGCTGCTCCGCGAAATGGACGATGGCGTCGGGCCGTTCGCGCATCAGCAGCGCGACGAAACGGTCGAAGTCCTTGCCCAACGTCAGGGTCTCGACCCCGATCGTCTTGCCCGACACCTCGCGCCAGGCGGCGACCCGCTCGCCCAGCGGCCGGATCGGGGTCAGGCTCTGGACCTCCAGCTCGTTGTCGATATTCCGGCGGCTGAGGTTGTCGACGATGGTCACGTCCCAGCCCTCGGCCGAGAGATGCAGAGCTGTCGGCCAGCCGCAGAAGCCGTCGCCGCCCAGGACCAGAACGCGTTTCGTCATCGGGAACTCCTTGAGGCCCAAACGCCTAGCTCACGCGCTCGCTCCGCGAAAGGCTACAGAAGGTCGCTGATCGCCCGACGCGCGGCCTCGCCAAGGTCGGGCCGTTTCAGCGCCAGGGCGACATTGGCGCGCAGCAGCCCGATCTTGTCGCCGCAGTCGTGGGTGACGCCCTCGTATTCAACAGCCGTGAAGTCCTGCTCGGCCATCAACCGCGCCATGGCGTCCGTCAGCTGTATCTCGCCGCCGGCGCCCTTGCCCTGGTCGGCCAGCAGATCGAACAGGCGCGGCTGCAGGATGTAGCGGCCCGAAATCGACAGGTTGGACGGCGCCGTGCCCTGTGGAGGCTTTTCGACCATCCCCTTCATGGCGATGCGCTGGCCGGAGCTGTCGCCCTCGGGATCGACGATGCCGTACTTGTGGGTCTCGCTGTCGGCCACGCGCTCGACGCCGATGACGTTGCCGCCGGTTTCGTTGAACACCTCGACCAGTTGTCTGAGCGCGCCGGGCTCGGCGTCGACGATCACGTCCGGCAGGATCACCGCGAACGGCTCGTTCCCCACCACATCGCGGGCGCACCACACGGCGTGGCCCAGGCCCTTGGGCGCCATCTGCCGCACGAAGCTCATCTCGCCCGCCTCAGGCAGTTCGGCCCGCAGTTGGTCCAGGATGTCGGTTTTGCCCTTGGCCTCCAGCTGGGCCTCCAGCTCAACCTGATGGTCGAAATAGTCCTCGATGGCCTGTTTGGACCGGCCGGTGACGAAGACGATGTGCTCAATTCCGGCCTCGCGCGCCTCCTCGACGATGTAGCTGAGGATCGGCCGGTCGACGACGTTCAGCAGCTCCTTCGGCGTCGTCTTGGTGCCGGGCACCCCCCGGGTGCCGAGGCCAGCCACAGGCAGCACGGCCTTGCGCAGGCGAGAGGAGGTCTGGGTCATGGAGGTCCTGATAACAGCCGGTGGCGTCTAACGCACGACGGCCGGATCGGTGGCCAATGAAAAGGGCGGGCCCATCGCTGGACCCGCCCTCTTCTTTTCAACGTCGGCTGACTTTTCGGACTTAGAAGTCCATGTCGCCCATGCCGCCCATGCCGCCGCCGGGCATGCCGCCGGCGCCGCCGCCCGAAGACTTCTTCGGCGCATCGGCCACCGCCGCTTCGGTGGTGATCAGTATGCCGGCCACGGAGGCGGCGTCCTGCAGGGCCGTGCGGACCACCTTGGCCGGATCGATCACGCCGGCCTGGATCATGTCCACATACTCTTCGGTCTGGGCGTTGAAGCCGTAGGTGGCCGAGGAGTTCTCCAGCACCTTGCCGACCACGATCGAGCCTTCGACGCCGGCGTTCTCGACGATCTGCCGGATC
>CAXBPJ010000445.1:0-2021 GCA_963977325.1 uncultured Brevundimonas sp.
CGCCGCCAATCCGCTGGTCCCGCTGGAGACCACCGTGGCCAATTTCAACCTCGACTCCCTGCTGCCTGGCGAGACGGTCGAGCCCGAGGTGGTGGTCATCGGCTATGGCAAGAACCAGCTGGACGACTGGCTGGCCGAACAGGCGGCCGAGGTCGGCCGACGGCTGATCCCCGACCCGGCACCCCAGGCCGGCGCCTTCTATCGCTCCGACCATTTCCCCCTGGCGCTGAAGGGTGTGCCGGCCCTGTTCCCCGCGGCCGGCTTCACCGGCGCCTCGGCCGCCAGCCGCGACTATGTCCAGAACCGCTATCACCAGCCGTCGGACGAGTGGGACGAGAGCTGGACCATGGAGGCGGCGGCCCAGGACGTGCAGCTGATGTACGAAACTGGCCGCGCGCTGGCGAACAGCCGCGCCTGGCCGGAATGGAGCGAGGGCTCGGAATTCACCGCCGCGCGCCAGGCTTCCGCCGACCGGCGGGACTGACCGGCGCCTGGCTTGACCTTCGGCGGCCTCGGGGGTCAGGTGCGCGCCGAAAGACGGCGACAGCGCCGCGAATGATGAGGAAGACGTCCATGAAGCGCACCCTGCTGACCGCCGCGGCGGCCTCCGTCCTGCTGGCCCTGGGCGCCGGCGCGGCTGTGTCCAGCGGCCAGCATCAGGCGGCCTCCCCCCCGCGACGCCCGCCATCACCCAGCATCCGGCTACGCCCGAGGGCGCCGCCGCCTTCGTCGCCGAAGCGGAGGAAAGGCTGATGGCGCTGTCGGAATATGTCGGCCGCGTCGCCTGGGTGCGCGCCACCCACATCACTTTCGACACCATGTGGCTGGAGGCCCGCGCCAACGCCGAGTTCACCGAACTGCAGGTCGCCCTGGCCAACGAGGCGGCGCGCTTCAATGACGTCGAGGTTCCCGACGACGTGCGGCGCAAGCTGAACCTGATGCGCCAGTCGATCGTCCTGCCGGCGCCGAACCGCCCCGGCGCGGCCGGCGAATTGGCCGAGATCACCACCCGCCTGGATTCGACCTACGCCACCGGTCGCTTCGAGCACCAGGGGGAGCAGATCACCCTGCAGCAGGGCGAGGAGATCCTGGCCGAGTCGCGCGATCCGGCGGTCACCAAGGCCATCTATGAAGGCTGGCGCACCGTCTCGCCGGTGATGAAGGACGACTACGCCCGCATGGTCGAGATCGCCAACGAAGGCGCGCGTGAGTTGGGCTATGCCGACACCGGCGCCCTGTGGCGCTCGGGCTACGACATGAGCCCGGACGCGTTCGCCGCCGAGACCGACCGGCTGTGGGAACAGGTCAAGCCCTTCTACGAGAACCTGCACTGCTATGTTCGCGCCGAGCTGAACGAGCGCTATGGCGACGCGGTCCAGCCCGCCACCGGCCCGATCCGCGCCGACCTGCTGGGCAACATGTGGTCCCAGCAGTGGGGCAACATCTATGACGTCGTGGCCCCGTCGGACCTGCCGGAGTCCAGCTACGACCTGACCGACCTGCTGGTCGAGGCCGACTACACCCCGGTCAAGATCGCCGAGACGGCCGAAGCCTTCTACACCTCCATGGGCCTGGCCGAACTCCCGGACACCTTCTGGGAGCGGTCGCAGATCGTGCGCCCCGAGGGCCGTGAGGTGGTCTGCCACGCCTCGGCCTGGAACATCGACAATGTCGAGGACCTGCGCATCAAGATGTGCACCCGCGTCAACGCCGAAGACTTCCAGACCATGCACCACGAGCTGGGGCACAACTACTATCAGCGCGCCTACAACGATCAGCCCTTCCTGTTCAGGAACGGGGCCAATGACGGCTTCCACGAGGCCATCGGCGACTTCGCCGCCCTGTCGGCCCAGACTCCGACCTATCTGAACCAGATCGGTCTTCTGGACACCGTGCCCGGCGACGACGAGGATATTCCGTTCCTGCTGAAGACGGCGCTGGACAAGATCGCTTTCCTGCCTTTCGGCCTGATGGTCGATCGCTGGCGCTGGGGTGTGTTCTCGGGCGAGACCACGCCGGAG
>CAXBPJ010000446.1:0-2020 GCA_963977325.1 uncultured Brevundimonas sp.
CTCGATGAACATCAAGCGCCTGATGGACCTGGCCTGCTACCGTGGCCTGCGCCACCGAAAGGGCCTGCCGGTCCGGGGCCAGCGCACCCACACCAACGCCCGCACCCGCAAGGGTCCCGCCAAGCCGATCGCCGGCAAGAAGAAGTAAGAGAGAGCCGTACCGATGGCCAAGGAACCGGGTCGCGTCAAAAAGCGCGAGCGCAAGAACATCACTTCGGGCGTGGCGCACGTGAACGCCAGCTTCAACAACACCATGGTGACCATCACCGACGCCCAGGGAAACGCCATCTCCTGGTCCAGCGCCGGGCACATGGGCTTCAAGGGTTCGCGCAAGTCGACCCCCTACGCCGCCCAGATGGCCGCCGAGGACGCCGGCAAGAAGGCCGCCGAGCACGGTGTGAAGACGCTGGAAGTGAACGTGTCGGGTCCGGGTTCGGGCCGTGAGTCCGCTCTTCGCGCCCTGCAGGCTGTCGGCATGACCATCACCACGATCCGCGACGTCACGCCGATGCCGCACAACGGCTGCCGCCCGCCCAAGCGTCGCCGCGTCTAAGACGCCCCGTCGCTGACTACCCCATTCTCCGCCGGTCCCGCCTCGTCTGACGAGGGGAGGGGGACCGGCGAAACCCGTTTCGAGGGACACCCATGATCGAAAAGAACTGGCAAGAACTGATCCGTCCCGAAAAGCCGCAGATCGAGACCGGCGCCGACGCCCAGCGCAAGGCGCGTCTGGTGGCCGAGCCTCTGGAGCGCGGCTTTGGCGTGACCCTGGGCAACGCCCTGCGCCGCGTGCTGCTGTCGTCGCTGCAGGGCGCCGCCGTCACCGCCATCCAGATCGATGGCGTGGTTCACGAGTTCTCCTCGCTGGAAGGCGTGCGCGAGGACGTCGTCGACATCGTGCTGAACATCAAGCAGCTGGCGCTGCGCATGCACGCCGAGGGCCCCAAGCGCATGACGCTGAAGGCCACCGGCCCCGGCCCGGTGACCGCCGGCCAGATCGAGGCGTCTTCGGACATCGAGATCCTGAACCCGGATCACCTGATCTGCACCCTGGACGACGGCGCCACCGTGCGCATGGAACTGACCGTGCAGAACGGCAAGGGCTATGTCGCCTCGGAGCACAACCGTCCGGAAGACGCGCCGATCGGCCTGATCGCCGTCGACGCCCTGTATTCGCCGGTCAAGCGCGTCGCCTATCGCGTCGAGCCCACCCGTCAGGGCCAGTCGCTGGACTATGACAAGCTGATCCTCGACGTCGAAACCAACGGCGCCGTGTCGCCGGTGGACGCCGTGGCCTACGCCTCGCGCATCCTCCAGGACCAGCTGCAGATCTTCATCACCTTCGAAGAGCCCAAGGCCGTCACGGCCGAAGCGGACGGCAAGCCCGACCTGCCGTTCAACCCGGCCCTGCTGAAGAAGGTCGACGAGCTGGAGCTGTCGGTGCGTTCGGCCAACTGCCTGAAGAACGACAACATCGTCTATATCGGCGACCTGATCCAGAAGACCGAGGGCGAGATGCTGCGTACCCCGAACTTCGGCCGCAAGTCGCTGAACGAGATCAAGGAAGTGCTTACCGGAATGGGCCTGTCGCTCGGCATGGACGTGCCGAACTGGCCGCCGGAGAACATCGACGATCTGGCCAAGAAGTTCGAAGACCAGATCTAGTTTCAACCCTCCGCCCAGGCCCGGGCATGCGTTCGGGTCGCGGAGCGGTTAGAATGAAAAAGCCCAGGTCCGTCACTCCAGAATTCTGGGGGCTGGAAACCGGGTTGAGTAGGAGAGACCCCGATGCGCCACGGCGCCGCCTATCGCAAGCTCGGCCGCACGGCCAGCCACCGCCAGGCCATGTTCGCCAACATGGCCGCCTCGCTGATCAAGCACGAGCAGATCACCACGACCCTGCCCAAGGCCAAGGAGCTGCGGCCGTTCGTGGAGAAGCTGGTCACGCTCGGCAAGAAGGGCGATCTGCACGCTCGCCGTCAGGCCATCAGCCACGTCCGCGACGTGACCCAGGTCGGCA
>CAXBPJ010000447.1:0-2020 GCA_963977325.1 uncultured Brevundimonas sp.
TTCGTTGACGGCGATGCGGCCGATCAGACCCTTGACGATCAGGTCCAGCGGCGACCCTTCGCGATAGTCGGCGGCGGCGACGAAATTGACCCGATCCTCGGAGATCAGCGAATAGATCTTCTGCTGGTCCCGCTCGGAATTCCTCGGATCGTAGACGGCGATGGAGAAGCCGCCCTTGGTGTGCATCATCTTCATGGTCGGCACGTCGGTGTCGCCGTCGCCCAGGAAAATCATCCGGCTGAACGGCACCGGCCGCTCGTCGTCGGGGATGAAACGGTTGATCTTGTCGTGCTCCCAGTGGTTCAGCACGCCCTTGTTGATGCGGAACAGATACTGGGTCTTGGTGGTGTAGTTCACCCCCACCGCCGGCCAGATGGCGGTGCCGGCCTCGTCATAGACGAACTTGGACGCGAACACATGGCGAAAGGCGCCGCGGATCGGGCAGCCGTCGATCATCTCCTCCAGCCCGGCCGAAACGATGTAGTGTTCGATCTCAAGGCCGTAGCGAGCCCCGAAGGCGTCCATCCGTTCGAACCAGCCCGTGCCCGTCAGATCGGACTTCAGCCCGTCGAACAGCTTCACGTCCTGGCCGTGCTCTCGCAGGTCCTTCTTGGTGATCGGCTGCCCGTTCTCGCGGGCCCTGTGCAGCATCAGCTGCATGTACATCAGGATGTTGTCGCCGTCGGCCTGACGCGTCAGCCGGTCGGCTTCGCCCCAGAAGTCGCCGATGCCCATGCCGACCGAGGGGATGAAGGTCACCTCCTGCATGTTGCCGCGCGCGAGGGTGCCGTCGAAGTCGTAGATCAGCGCGGTCTTCAGAAGTGGAGGCGTGCCCATGCCGCGCTATGTAGAGCGCCCGGGCCATGCTGGCGAGAGGCGGATCAACCGGCCGGGGTGAAGGCGACGTAGCCGCGCTCGATCAGCCGGCGCAGGCCGTCATAGCCCTCGCTCAACTCTTCATAGGTCCGGCGCAGGGCGGAAAGCCGCTGGGCCTGTTCCGTGCCGACCGCGCCGGCGTCTGACATCTTCAGGGTTTCGGCCACCCAGCGGGCGCGCGCCTGCGCCGTAGCCACCGCGAGACGCTGGATACGCGCGGCGTCCACCTTGCCGACATGGGCGGCCATGACCTCGCGATTGCAGGCGTAGGCGGTGTAGTCGATGGCCTCCAGCGCGCCGCGGATACGCCGTTGCTCCTCGGGCGTGATGTCGTGGGGCTCGAAATGGTCGCTGGTACGGCGCCAGCTGGAGGTGGCCGTGGTCGCCATCTGTCGGTCCTCCCGAACCGGCGCGCAATCCGCGAAAGGCGAGGCTGCGCGCCGTTTGGTTAACGACCGGTATGCGTCAGGCCGCGACCAGCGCCTTTTCGATGGCGTCGGTGGAATGGCCCGTCAGGTCCTTGGCCAGTTCGCCCTTGATGCGCGCCTGGGTCTCCTTGTGGAAATGCCGGCGAAGCTCGCCCAGGGTCTTGGGCGCGGCGATGACGATCAATTCGTCGATCTTGTTGCGCAGCACCTGCTTGTTCAGTAGTTCGGCCGCCCCGGCGGCGAAGGCGTCCTCGTTCTGGGTCTGGTCGTCGGGATTGGCGGCCTTGGAGATGCGGCGCACGCCGGAACTCATGTTCTCCATGTCGATCTCGGGCGTCGCCATCGCGGTCAGGCGCGGCTCGTTGGCCTCGCCGCTGTTCTGGAACAGGACCAGCTTTTCGCCGTCGGCCACGGCGATCACGGCGCCTTTCTTGACGATCATGGGGTGTCTCCTTGGAAGGTGTCGGGAGACTCTATAACCGCGCCGCGAACGGAGGGTTGCTCAGGGACCCTCGGCGCGCCACACGACCGCGCCGTCCACCACGGTCATCACCGGCTTGGCGGTCGGAATGTCCGCTTCCGGCACGGTCATCAGATCGCGATCGAAGACTGAAAAGTCGGCCCGCTTGCCCACCTCAATGGTGCCCAGCTCATCCTCGCGGAAGCTGGCGTAGGCCGGCCACAGGGTGAACATCTTCAACGCCGTCTCGCGCGAC
>CAXBPJ010000448.1:0-2015 GCA_963977325.1 uncultured Brevundimonas sp.
GGCTGCTCGGCCGGTTTCGTCTCGGATCAGGGGCTGATCCTGACCAATCAGCACTGCGTCGCCTCCTGCGTCGCCGCCCTGTCGACGCCCGAGAGGAACTACGGCGAGACGGGCTTCTTGCCCGCCACGCGCGCCGAGGAGAAGAAATGCCCCGGTCAGGTGGCCGAGGTGCTGACCCAGATCACCGACGTCACCGAACGGATGCAGGCCGCCGGCGCCGGTCTGCAGGGCCAGGCCTTCACCCAGGCTCGTGACGCCGAGGCCGGCCGCATCGAGCAGGAGGCCTGCGGCGACGACGCGACGCGACGCTGCCAGGTCATCAGCCTGTACCGGGGCGGCCAGTTCAAGCTCTACGACTTCCGCCGCTATGATGATGTGCGCCTGGCCTGGGCGCCCGAGGATCGCGCCTCGACCTTCGGCGGCGACCTGGACAACTTCTCCTTCCCCCGCTTCGCCATCGACGGCGCCCTGCTGCGCGCCTACGAGAACGGTCAGCCGGCCGAGACCCCCAACTTCTTCGCCTGGAACGCCGAGGCGCCCGAAGCCGGAGCGCCGGTGTTCGTGTCCGGCAACCCCGGCTCGACGCAGCGCCTCCTGACCCAGGACCAGCTCCATACGATTCGCGATGTGGTCCTGCCTCTGGATCAGCTGATCGATTCTGAGCTGCGCGGCCGGCTACTGAGGTTCGCCGACGAGAGCGAGGAGAACGCCTTCATCGCCTCGGACGCGCTCTACGGGCTTGAGAACACCTACAAGCGCGGTCGCGGGCGCATGGCCGCCCTGATCGACCCGGCCTTCATGGCCCGTCGCGCCGAGGCCGAGGCCGACTTCCAGGCCCGCGTCGCCGCCAATCCTGAACTGGCTCAGGCCACCGGCGACCCGTGGGCCGAGCTGGCCGCCGTCCAGCCGATCCAGCGCCAACTGTATCCGACCTACGCCATGCTCGAGGCCCGGGCCGGCGGCGGCTCGCTGCTGTTCTCCTACGCCCGCCCCCTGGTCCGCGCCGCCCAGGAGCGCGCCAAGCCCTCCGAGCAGCGCCTACCCGAGTACGCCGACAGCCGCCTGCCCGCCGTCCGCAACAGTCTCCTGGCCGAACGCCCGGTCTATCCGTCGCTGGAGCAGGAGCGGCTGGAGTGGTGGCTGTCGAAGACCCGCGAATGGCTGACCATCGACAATCCCAACTCCCGCGCCCTGCTCGGCCGCGACAGCCCCGAGGCCCTTTCGGCCCGGTTGGTCGAGGGGTCGACCCTGGCCGATGTCGAGGTGCGCCGTGCTCTGTGGGAGGGCGGCCTGGCCGCCATCCAGGCCTCCGACGATCCGATGATCCAGTATCTGCTGTCGATCCAGGAGCCCACGCGCGCCGTCCGCGACCGTTGGGAAGCCGAGGTCGAGGCCCCGACCGCTCGCGCGTCCGAGGCCCTGGCCGCCGCCCGCTTCGCCGCCTATGGCGACAGCGTCTATCCCGACGCCACCTTCAGCCTGCGCCTGACCTACGGCCGGATCGAGGGCTCGGACGTACCGGGGCAGACCTTCGAGCCCTTCACCACCTTCGCCGGCCTGTGGGACCGCGCCACCGGCGCCCCGCCCTTCGACGTCGCGCCCAAGATTCTGGCCGCCCGCGACGAGATCGACCCGGACACGGTGATCGACATGACCGCCTCCACGGACACCATCGGCGGCTCGTCCGGCTCGCCCGCGATCAATGCGGCGGGCGAGATCATCGGGGCCAACTTCGACTCCACCGTCCTGACCCAGCGCAACGCCTACGGGTACGACCGCGACGTCAACCGCTCGGTCCTGGTCTCCACCGAGGCCATCACCACCGTGCTGCGCGACGTCTATGGCATGGACCACCTGCTGACCGAGTTGGGCGTGGAGTAGCCCTCTCCTCCCCGTTCCGAAGGAATGGGGAGGTGTCGACGTAGCCGACGGAGGGGCGCGACGGCGAAGCCGGCGCTCGCTGCGCGAGGGCCCTCCACCCCTTCGGGATCCCCTCCCATAGCCGCGCGACGGGG
>CAXBPJ010000449.1:0-2013 GCA_963977325.1 uncultured Brevundimonas sp.
CCCGCGCCGACACCCGCTCGGGCAATCCCAGGAAGCGCGACCGCAGCCACGCCGAAGAGGTGCTGACGCCCCAGGCCTTCGCCCGGTTCGAGGCGCTGCGCGCCTGGCGTCGCGAGCGGGCGGCCGAGCAGCATGTGCCGCCTTATGTCATCTTCCACGATCGCACCCTGGCCGAGATCGCCCGGGCGGCGCCCCCCGGCCTCGACGCGCTGGGCCGCCTGCCTGGCGTCGGCGCCGCCAAACTGGACCGCTACGGGGCCGCGGTGCTGGCGGCGCTGGGCCGTGTCGGCTGAGCCAGGAAGCGATCCATAGCCTCGGCGAAGGCGGTGGGCCGGTCGATCATCACCATGTGCTGGGCCCCCTCTATCCGCTCATAGGTCGGCGCCGTCGGCAGGCCGCGATAGCCGGCGCGGAACAGCCCGTCGACCTGCGCCCGGGGCGAGGTCTCGGACGGGCTCCAGCCATAGACGACGGTCACCGGGGCTGTGATGCGCGGCAGCGATCCGCGCAGGTCCGAAGTCATCACCTCGTACAAGCCTTGAGCGAGCACGCGCCGATCGCCGCCCTGCCAGCCCAGGGTGCCGAACACCGCATCGGCCGCTCCGCCGAGATTCTGGCCCAGCTGCCGGCCCTGGGCGTCCAGGGCGGCGTCACCGAGGAACAACAGGGCGGTGCGCGCCAGTTCGGCCAGCGGCCTCACGTCGTCCACGGTCGTGCGAGCATCTACCAGGGAGGGGAAGAAAGGCGAGGAATCCACCGCCATGACCCGACCGATCTCATTCGGGGCCAGGGCGGCGGTCCTGAGGGCGATCTGACCGCCCAGGGAGTGGCCGACCACGGCCGGGCGGCTGAGGCGTTGCTCACGGATGTAGCGCACAATCTCCTGGGCGGCCGGCCCGGACAGGGCGCGATCAGTGTTGGTGCCCGCCGCCAGCGGGCCGAAGCCACGGATTGCCACCAGATGCACGCGATAGCGACCATCCAGCCGATTGGCCTCACGCGACCAGATCGCCGGGGTCGACGCGAGGCCCGGGACAAACAGAATATCGGGCGCATTCTGCGGTCCGCGAGCGCTGACCGTGATCACCTCGGAACGGAACGGCGTTTGCGCCTCGACCGGGAGAGCGGCGCAAAGGAGCAGAGTGAGGGCCAGCAGCAATCGAATCATGGTGCGGTGCTGAACGACGAAGACGGCGATAGGTTGTCTCGGCGACGCCGAAGACTGCGGTTCCTGATCATGGGTCTGGGAGGTGACATGGCGGTAGAGACCCTCCCACCGACGCTGGCGCGACGCATGGCCTTGTTCGCCCAGGGCGTCGGCCAGGCCGCGCCCGACACCGTGGACCGACGACGATTCCGCGCCCTGGCGCAGCGACTCGGGGTGATCCAGCTGGACAGCGTCAATGCCGTGAGCCGCACCCATTACCTGCCCATATTCTCACGGCTGGGCCCTTATCCGCGCGAGCTGCTCGAGGACGAGGCGTGGGGACGAAGGCCCAGCCTGTTTGAATACTGGGGCCACGAGGCCTCGCTGATGCCGGTCGAGCTCCAGCCTCTCCTGCGCTGGCGCATGGCCGATGCGGCGTCCGGAGCCGGAATCTGGAAGAATGTTGCGCGCTTCGGGAATGAGCGGCGTGAGTTCATCGAGGGCGTCCTCGCCGAGATCGAGCGTCGCGGCCCCGTCACCGGCGGCGACTTCGCCGAGGGTCCGCGCGGCCAGCCGGGCTGGTGGTCATGGTCGGACGGCAAGCGCGCCCTGGAATGGCTGTTCTGGACCGGCCGGATCACCACCCGGACGCGCCGCAATTTCGAACGGGTCTATGACCTGACCGAGAGGGTGCTGCCCGAAGCGGTGACGGTTGCCCCCACGCCCGACCGCGCCGAGGCCCAGCGCGCTCTGATCCGCATCGCAGCCGGGGCGATGGGCGTGGCCACCGCCACGGACCTGCGCGACTATTTCCGCCTGCCGTCCGAGGACGCGCGCGCCCGGATCGCGGAAATGGTCCAGTCGGG
>CAXBPJ010000450.1:0-2007 GCA_963977325.1 uncultured Brevundimonas sp.
TGGTGTCCAGCTCGCCGCCCGGGAAGATGAAGCGGGTGATGGCGGCGGTGGTGGCGGTGGGCTTCAGGGCGTCCCGCCCGCCCCGGCGCACCGAGGCCTGGTGGAAGTACAGGCCGCGCGGTTTCAGCAGCGTCAGCACCGTCTCGAAGTGCCGCTCGTGATTGGCGAAGCCGACGTGCTCGAACATCTCCACCTGGGAGACGGCGTCGTAGGCATTGGGCGCGTCGATGTCGCGATAGTCGCGCAACTCCAGGGTGATCCGATCCGACAGGCCCAGGCGCTCGACCCGGGCCCGGCCGTAGTCCAGCTGAGCCTGGGACAGGGTGACGCCGTGCACCTCGACGCCATAGTTCTGGGCCGCCCAACAGGCCAGGCCCGCCCAGCCGCAGCCGATGTCGAGCAGCCTTTGGCCGGGTTTCAGACGCAGCTTCCTGCAGATCCGGTCCAGCTTCTCGGCCTGGGCCTCCTCCAGACTGACGTCTGGATCGGTGAAATAGGCGCTGGAATAGACCATGCGCGGATCGAGGAAGAGGCCGTAAAAGTCGTTGGAGACGTCGTAGTGGAACTGGATGAAGTCCTGGTCCTTGCGGCCCTTGCGCGCGGCGCCGATGCCCTCCTGACCGGTATCGTCGAAGGCCGGCAGGGGCCGGGCGCGGTCCTCCTTCATGGTCAGGAAAGGCACGGCCTGACGGGCCAGGAACAGCTTGTCGAGACGCTTGGCCAGGTGCACCGCCCGGCCGTGATCCCATCGGTCGGCGGCTTCCATCGGACTGCCGCCCTCGACGCCCAATTCGCCAGACGCGACCAGTTCGAACAGGGTCATGATGCCGGGCTTGAGCAGCAGGCGGCGGACGACGCCCGGATGGGTGACCGTCAGCTGGATGTCGTCGCGGGCATCCGGCCCCAGCGGCAGCACCTCGCCATTCCACAGACGGATCGAGAGATCGGCCTGGAGGCGCTCGGCCACATGGGCGACGATGCGACGCGCGGCCTCCAGCGTCTTGTCGGTCATGGCGGCTCCGGGCGAAGGCGAACGGTATTAGGCTCGCGCCCGCTTAGCGCGCCCGACGCCCGGCGGCCAAGCATGATCCTGCCGGCCCTGAAAGAACGCGCCTCACAAATCGCGCGCAAAGGCCGGGTTTTCGTTGACTCAGCCCGCCGCTTGCCTATACATCGCCGCTCTTCGCCCGCGGGACCCCTCGCGGGCGCATGCTTTTTTGCGTTCAGGCCGAGGCTCAATATGTACGCGGTGATCAAGACCGGCGGCAAGCAATACCGGGTTCAACCGGGCGACGTGATCGTTGTCGAAAAGCTCGACGGCGACGCCGGCGCGGACATCACGTTCGACGACGTCCTGATGCTGGGCGGCGACAAGGGCGTGACCCTGGGCGCCCCCCTGGTGGCCGGCGCCTCGGTCGCGGCCTCGCTGGTGGAAACCCGCAAGGGTGAGAAGATCAAGGTCTTCAAGAAGATCCGCCGCCAGGGCTATCGCCGCACCAACGGTCATCGTCAGATGGAATCGGTGCTGCGCATCACCGGCATCTCCGGCAAGGACGAGAGCGCCAAGTGGGACGGCAAGGCCGAGACCCTGACCCTGGCCGAAAAGAACGCCCGCGCCCGCGGCCTGGCTCCCCGCGTGGAAGCCGAGGCTCCGAAGGCCAAGGCCAAGCCGGCCGCCAAGGCTGAGGTCGCCGAAACCGAGGCCAAGGCCCCCAAGGCCGACGCCAAAACGACCGAAACCAAGAAGCCCGCGGCTCCGAAGACCGCCAAGGCCGACACGGCCGAGAAGAAGCCCGCCGCCAAAAAGGCGCCGGCCAAGAAGGCCGACAAGGCCGGCGACGACGCCTAAGACCCAGTTCGCCTTCGGGCTTTTGTACAGCGACGCGCTCAAGTAGGCCGCAAGGCCGGTAGCACACGAGACAGAGAGAGCATCCCATGGCTCACAAGAAATCCGGTGGTTCGTCGCGTAACGGGCGCGACTCCGAGTCGAAGCGCCTCGGCGTGAAG
>CAXBPJ010000451.1:0-2006 GCA_963977325.1 uncultured Brevundimonas sp.
GCGAGGCGGCCGCGACCCTGACGGCGGTGGCTCTGGCGCACCGGGCGGACTCGGCGGCCCTGGCCATGGCCGCGGCGCGGACCATGGCGGGCGGGGCGCTGGAGCGCTGTCCCGAGGCCCCGCTGTCGGCGGCCATCGAGGCCCTCGCCCAGGAGATCGGCGGCGCGCCCCGGCTGGTGATCCGCACCGTCGGGCTCGATGACGACGCCCGCGCCCAGATCGAGGCGGCCTGCGATCAGGCCGGCGTCGGCGGTCAGGTGGTGTTCCGCGACGAGCCGGGCATGGCCACCGCCGCCTTCGTCCTGGAGTGGCCCGATGGCCGCGCCGAGTTCGATCCCGAGGCCGTGGCCGGACGGGTCAACGAGGCGCTGGCCGCCGCCCTGGCCGCCGAGAACGGACACGGCGAACCCCTGAATAGGACGAACTGACATGGCCGAAGACCTCGCCCTGGAGGAGTTCCAGCCCGGTACGACCCTGGCCGCGCCCGAGGACGGAACGCCCGAAAAGACCGCCCACGACCTGGCCACGGTGTTCGACGTGCCGGTGAATATCTCGGCGGTGCTGGGCAAGGCGCACATGACCGTCGCCCAGCTGCTGAAGCTGGACAGCGGCAGCGTGCTGGAACTGGACCGGAAGGTCGGCGAGGCCATCGACATCTTCGTCAACAACCGCCTGGTCGCGCGCGGCGAGGTGGTGCTGGTCGAGGATCGGCTGGGGGTCACCATGACCGAGATCATCAAGACCGAGGACACGGGCGCCTGATCGGCGACCGCACGTAGGATTTAGGGGAGAAGAGCGATGCGCCTGTTGGTCGTGGGACGCCTGTCCGGACAACTCGCCACGGCGGTGAAGATGGCCATGACGCACGGCGCCAAGGTCAGCCACGTCGAGCGTGGCGATCAGGCGACGGAGCAGCTGCGCCGGGGGCAGGGGGCCGACCTCCTGATGGTCGACTATCGCGTCGACATCGCCGCCCTGATCGCCGCCAACGAGGCCGAGCGCATCCATGTGCCGGTGGTGGCCTGCGGGGTCGACGCCAACGCCCAGGAGGCGGCCGACGCCATCCGTGCCGGGGCCAAGGAGTTCATCCCCCTGCCGCCCGAGGCCGACCTGATCGCCGCGGTGCTGGCGGCCGTCGCCGACGACGAGCGGCCGATGGTCTCGGCCGATCCGGCCATGGCGGCGGTGATCAAGCTGGCCGACCAAGTGGCCAGGTCCGAGGCCTCGATCCTGATCACCGGCGAGAGCGGCGTCGGCAAGGAGGTGATGGCGCGTCACCTGCACCAGGGCTCCCGCCGCGCGTCCAAGCCCTTCATCAGCGTCAACTGCGCGGCCATCCCTGACAATCTCCTGGAATCCGAGCTGTTCGGGCACGAGAAGGGGGCCTTCACCGGCGCCGTCGCCCGCCGCATCGGCAAGTTCGAGGAGGCCGACGGCGGCACCCTGCTGCTGGACGAAATCTCGGAGATGGACGCGCGGCTTCAGGCCAAGCTGCTGCGCGCCATCCAGGAGCGGGTCATCGACCGGGTCGGCGGCTCGGCCCCGGTCAAGGTCGACATCCGCATCATCGCCACCTCCAACCGCGACCTGGCCAAGGCCGTGGCCGAGGGGACCTTCCGCGAGGACCTGCTGTACCGGCTGAACGTGGTGAACCTGCGCCTGCCCAGCCTGCGCGAGCGGCCGGGCGACATCGCCGTGCTGGCCGACCACTTCGTCAAGAAATACGCCGCCGCCAATGGCGTGGCGCCGCGCCCGATCTCGGCCGAGGCCAGGCGCGCCCTGGTCGGTCACCGCTGGTCGGGCAATGTGCGGGAGCTGGAGAACGCCATGCACCGGGCGGTGCTGCTGGCCACGGGCGCGGAGATCGACCTGGAGGCCATCCGCCTGCCGGACGGCAGCCCGCTCGGCCTCGGCGGAGGCGGCTCGCAGCCGGCGGCGACTCAGGCCAGCGTCGACGCCGGGCCGGCCGCCCGGGCGGCCCAGACGGCCGACGCCGTGTCGCGCGC
>CAXBPJ010000452.1:0-2002 GCA_963977325.1 uncultured Brevundimonas sp.
CACGCCCCGTCGTCGGAGCTGTTCGCCGGCCAGCTGGAGACCAAGGCCGGCGGCTATCTGGTGGTCAAGCCGGGCACGACGGCGACCGCGATCGAGGGCGTCTATGCCGCCGGCGACGTGACCGACGACGTCTATCGGCAGGCCGTCACCGCCGCCGGCATGGGCTGCATGGCCGCGCTGGAAGCGGCGCGGTTCCTGGCGGAGGTGGATCATGCCCGGGCGGGTGAGCCGATCAGCCACAAGGAAGCGGAGAAGATCGGGGCGTGGTGACCGCCGGTTAGCGGACGCTGGCCACCGCCTCGGCGCCGGAAAGGGCCTTCCGAAACACCGCTTCATCCCCCTCCGCCGCCAGCGCGACCTTGAGACGCGCGAGGTAGTCGGCCTGGCTGATCTCAACGGCGCCCAGGCTGGCAAGGTGATCGGTCTGGAACTGGGCGTCGAGCAGGCGCCAGCCGCCACGTCTCAGGCGGGCCACCAGATGCACCAGGGCGACCTTGGAGGCGTCGCGGGCGTGGCTGAACATGCTCTCGCCGAAGAAGGCGCCGCCCAGGGTGACGCCGTAGAGACCGCCGACCAGCCGCTCGTTTTCCCAGCATTCCACCGAATGGGCGTGGCCCAATCGGAACAGGTTACCGTAGAGACGGCGGATCGGGGCGTTGATCCAGGTGTCGGCGCGGTCCCCCGCTCCGGTTTCGGCGCAGGCGGCGACCACGGCGTCGAAGGCCGTGTCGCAGCGGACGTCGAGCCGACCCTGGCGGATCGTGCGCGCCAGGCGCGAGGAGACCTTCAGCCCGTCCAGCGGGATGACGCCCCGCATTTCCGGCTGAACCAGATAGACGCGGGGATCGTCCCTGCCCTCTCCCATCGGAAAGACGCCCGAGGCGTAGCAGGCCAGAAGGTCGTCGGGACCGAACGCCATCCGCAGGTCAGCCGCCGCGCATCAGATCGACGCCCTTGTTCGCCAGGCCGTCGGCGCGCTCGTTCAGCTCATGACCGGCATGACCCTTGACCCAGCGCCAGCGGACGTCGTGGCGGGCCCGCGCCTCATCGAGGCGGCGCCATAGGTCCGCGTTCTTGACCGGCTTCTTGTCGGCGGTGACCCAGCCGCGCGCCTTCCACCCGCGCATCCATTCGGTGATGCCCTGCATGACGTATTTGCTGTCGGTGTGGAGCTCCACCTTGCAGGGGCGGTTCAGGGCTTCCAGCGCCATGATGGCGGCGGTCAGCTCCATGCGGTTGTTGGTGGTCAGGGGCTCGCCGCCGAACAGCTCCTTCTCGTGCCCTTGGCCGGTCTGGAGGATGGCGCCCCAGCCGCCGGGCCCCGGGTTGCCCTTGCAGGCGCCGTCGGTGTGGATGATGACGTGGGACACGGGCAGGCGTTCGAATCCGGGCAGGGCGGGGCGACGTCCGGTCCTAAACGAGCAACCGCCGCCGATCCATGACCGGCGGCGGCGTTTTGTCGAAGCTTCGGCGGGCGCGCCGCCGAAGACGTGGTTCGCAGCTTAGAAGCGGCGGACGTAGTTCAGGCTGTAGACGTCGAACTCACCGCCGTCGTCGCGGAAGTCACGACGGGTCCAGTCGGCGCGCACGCCGTTCTGGCCGTCGAAGAAGTAGTTGGCGCCGGCGCCGTAGTTGATGCTGTCGCCGTCTTCCGAAGCCTCGAAGCCGGCCAGTTCGGCCTTGATCTCGGTGGCGCCGTAGCCGACGCGGCCGAACAGCTCGAAGTTCGGATTCACCGGCAGGGTGCCGACCACATAGGCGGCGAGATCGTACTCATGCTCGATCGAGCCGGTCTCGGTTCCAAAGGTGAAGTCGTCGTCCTTGACGCCGAACGAGGCCTCGCCCTCGACGCCGAGGTTGGGAGTGAACTTGGCGCCCAAGCGACCCGTCACGGCGCCGAGGTCGCCGTCCGAGCCATCAAGCGCCGAATAGCCGAGCGTCCCGTAGTATTCAGGACCCGAGACGGTTTGAGCGACGGCGGGCGCGGCCAGCAAAGCGGCGA
>CAXBPJ010000453.1:0-1993 GCA_963977325.1 uncultured Brevundimonas sp.
GTGGCGGTCGACCCGTCAGGCGCGGTGGCTGTCTTCGAAGAGCGCCGAAGCCGCATCGATCTGCCGCGCCACGATGTCGAGGCCGAGGGCGCCAACCGGTATGCGCGGCTCTTCCGGCTCGATCTCGACCAGTCCGGGCCGCCGCGCCCCCTCCTGCCGATGGCGGAGGATGCAGGCTACACGGCAGGACCTTTCTCGCCGGACGGCCGGCGGCTAGTCGTTTTCCGCCTGCGGAACGATGAATGGCGGCTCGGCATCGTCGAGCTCGCGTCCGGCCGGACGATCTGGAGCGATGTCGCCCCCGAGCTCGGCCTCTGGGGAAGGTCCGTCGAATGGGTTGGGGACGACACCCTGATCGTCCTGGGGACGCCGGACGGCGCGCTCCCGACGCGGCTGGCGGGACCACGCACGGACCAGAACCGGTTGATGACGCTCAGGGCCGCCGCGACGGCCGGATCCGCCGCAGCGGTGATCGTCGGCGAACACGCGCCCGAGACCCTCCAGCCGCGCCGCCTGTGGCGGATCGCCGCCGCGACCGGCAGCGCATCCGCGATCGCCGATGGGCCCTTTCTGGATTTCGAGATGTCTCCAGACGGACAATACGCGGCGCTTCTTCTCGACGGCCCCCTTTTGCCGCCTCCGGCCGCGGGCACGGCGGCCGAGGTGAGGCGCGCCCGAGGCCTTCAGATCGTATCGCTTGCGGATCGGACCCGCGTCGCTCCGCCGGAGGCCGCCGACATTTCCACGAGCCTTTTGGCGTGGTCGCCGGCCTCGGACGCCTTGCTGGTGGCGACGATCGCCCCCGACCCGGCAAGGCTTCTGACGGTAACGCCGGCCGGGGTCATCAGGGATGTGACCCCGCCCGGTCTGGCTCCGACGATCCCGATCGATTTCCAGGGCATGCCCACCGCGGAGGGCGGCTGGCTCGGTGACAGGCCGCTGTTCAAGGGCCGCTCCGGATCGACGGAAGGATGGTTCATCGCCGGCGCCGACGCACATCCCCTGTCGGGGTTGGGCGCAGGCGCGCGGCTCGTCGCGGAGGGCCGCTCCAGCGTCCTCTTCAGCAGCGGAGGCGACATCGTTCGCCTCGAGTCGGGCGGTCGTCAAACGGCTCTCGGAAGAGCCGGATCGGCGGTCGACCCGCAAGGTCCTTTCGGTCTGAGGGCCCAGAGCGGCGCCATGAAGCGTCGCTTCACCATCACCTCGGCTCCCGGTGGCCGGCTCTGTCAGGTCCATTCTGACCCGACCGCCGAGACAGAGTGCGTCGTCGCCGCCCCCGGGGCCGCAGTCAGCTGGAGCCGACGCGTCAGTCTGGATCGGAGCGGTCAAGAGGGGGAGCCCGATGTTCTGCGCCTTCAGAGAGCCGGCCGTCGGGAGGTCGTCTGGCGCCTCAACCCGGAACTTGAGCGGATCGCGGTGGCCGCTCCGCGACGGATAACCGGCGTCGGCGGCGTGGGCGGCTGGCTCTATCTGCCGCTCGACAACGGTTTGAGGCCACCCGTCATCGTCGTGCCCTACCAGGGCGACACGTATGCTTCGCCGCCTTGGTGGATGGAACGCGGCTCGACGAGCCTGTCCATGGCCCCGCAGCTTATCGTCGCCGCGGGCTATGCCGTGCTCATTCCCGACCTCGCACCCACACGCGAACCCGCCGACGGGCTGGCCGAGCGTATCCTCGCGGTTGTCGATGCCGCGAGCGCCGCGGGCCTGGTGGACGCGGACCGGATCGGCGTGTGGGGCTGGAGCTTCGGGGCGTGGTCCGCGGTGATGAGCGCCGCCCAGTCCGATCGTTTCGACGCTGTCGTGGGCCTCAACGGTCCGATGAATTTCGCTACGGTCATCGGCGACGTCGGATCGACGCTCCGGCTGGAAGGCGGACATGCGTTGGCGGCCGCCGCCAGCGCACGTTGGCTCGAATCGGGTCAGGCTGCCATGCGGACCTCCTACTGGAGCGCCGCCGACCGCTACCGTCGCAACAGTCCCTTCGATCAGG
>CAXBPJ010000454.1:0-1974 GCA_963977325.1 uncultured Brevundimonas sp.
GGGCTCAGGCTGCGCGCCCGCCTGCGCTATCTGTACCACGGCTCCGGACCGGCGGCGGTCCGGTTCCGCCTGGCGGTCATCGTCATCGACCTGATCATCATAGGGTTCTTCCTGGCGACCCCGCTGCTGAAGGAGCAGGGGCTGTTCTACTATGTCATCGACTATCTGATCGCGGCCTTCCTGGCCGCCGATCTGGCGGCGCGGGCCCTGGCCTACACGGACGTCAAGGACTGGCTGCGGAAGCCGGTGGTGTGGGTCGATCTGTTCATCCTGGCTGGCCAACCTCGGCTTCCTGCGGATCGTGCGGCTGTGGACCCTGGTGAACTCCGACGTGTTCTGGCGCACCGTGGGGCGGCGCTTCGACGACACGCGGGTCGAGGACACCACCAAGGCTCTTGCGGCGGTGCTCACCTTCCTGTTCGTGGCCACGGGGTTCGTCTACGCCGCCTTCCTGGGCCAGGGCGGCATCGGCGGCTATCTGGATGCGCTCTATTTCACGGTCACCTCCCTGACGACCACGGGCTACGGCGACATCACCCTGCCGGGGCCTTGGGGGCGGATCGTGTCGATCGCGGTGATGCTGACCGGCGTCACCCTGTTCATACGCTTGGCCCAGACCCTGTTTAGGCCACACAAGGTGCGCTTCCCTTGCGACAACTGCGGCCTGCAGAACCACGACCCCGACGCCGTGCACTGCAAGGCCTGCGGTATCGTGCTGTGCATTCCCGACGAAGGACGCTGACGCCGGGTCAATCGGCGTCGGGCTGGCGGTCCGGGTGAGCGGCGACGAAGGCGGGGTGGACCGCCGCGGCCGCCTCGATGGCGACCAGGCGCGGGAAGGCGTCGAGCGACACATTGAACCGTCGCGCGGAGTAGATCTGGGGCACGACGCAGCAGTCGGCCAAGGTCGGGCGATCGCCCCAGGCCCAGCCGTCGCCGTGGCGGGCGACCAGCGCCTCCAAGGCCTCGAAGCCCGGATTGATCCAGCGCCCGGCCCAGGCGTCGGTCGCGGCCTGATCGGCGCCGAACTGGTCCTTGAGCGCCTTTAGGACGCGCAGATTGTTTAATGGGTGGATGTCGCAGGCGACCAGCGCCGCCATGGCGCGCACCTCGGCGCGCGCGAAAGGATCGCACGGCAACAGCGGCGGCTTGGGCCAGGTCTCCTCGATCCACTCCAGAATGGCCGGGCTCTGGGTCAGGACACGGTCGCCGATCTCCAGCGCGGGAACCAGCCCCTGGGGGTTGAGGCGGCGATAGGCGTCTGACCCCTGGTCGCCCTGGCGCAGATCGACCGGCCGGGTCTCATACGCCAGCCCTTTGAGATTGAGCGCGATGCGCGTGCGGTAGCTGGTGCCCGAACGCCAGTAGCCGTGCAGGATCAGGTCGCTCATGTCAGGGTGAACTCCACGGGCGACAGACCCTGGACCGTGGCGCGGACGGTGTCGCGCGGCTTGAGCGGGCCGACGCCCTCGGGCGTGCCGGTGAAGATCAGGTCGCCGGGCGCCAGCCGCCACAGGCGCGAAGCCTGGGCCACGATTTCGGCGGGGTTCCAAACCATGTCGTGCAGCGAGGCCGACTGGCGGGGGTCGCCATTAACGGTCAGGGCGATCAGCTGTCCGTTGGGCGACCAGTCGGCGGCCGGCGTGGCCGGGCCTAGCGGAGCGGAACGGTCGAAGCCCTTGGCGGCGTCCCAAGGGCGGCCGGCCTGTTTGGCGGCGGCCTGCAGATCGCGGCGGGTCAGATCGACGCCGACGGCATAGCCCCAGATCAGGCGCCCGGCGTCCTCGGTCGACAGGTTCGCCCCCTCGCCGCCGATGACACAAACCAGCTCGGCTTCATGGTGCAGGTTCTCGGTCGCGGCGGGGAAGGGGATGGGCCCGCCGCCGGCGACCAGGGCGTCGGCCGGCTTGGAGAAGAAGAAGGGCTCGGCCCGCTCGGCGCCCATCTCTCGGGCGTGGGCTGCATAGTTCTGGC
>CAXBPJ010000455.1:0-1970 GCA_963977325.1 uncultured Brevundimonas sp.
GGGGGATGGTTTCCTCGATCGGACGCCGCCGGGCCCACACCTCGGGTCCGCTGAAGTAGGTGTGGGCGCCCAGGTCGTAGATCGAGGTGGCCATAGTCTCCCAGCCGCCCTCGATCGCGGCCCCGTAGAGATCGCGCGCCGCCGTGCGGTCGTCGAGGCTGACCAGGCCGGCGCGCAGGATGTTCAGAGAGCGGGCGCCCGGCCAAGCGCGCTCGACCTCGGACAGGGCGACGTCCAGGACGGCACGGTGCGGCCCCAGATTAACCTCGGCAACAGCCAGGGCGTCGCCGGCGATCAGGGCGCGGTTCATGGCCTTGACGCCCTGCAGATAGGCCACCAGGTCGCGGGCGATGCCGGCACCGTCCGGATCCGCCTTCACCGCCTGGGTCAGGGCGTTCAGCGCGTTCCAGTGCACCTTGCCGCGGCGCAGCGCGACGCCCAGCACGTGACCCGTCACGCGGCCGCTTTCGGTCGCCGCGCGCTGGCGCAGCGCCTCGGGAACGGCGGCCACCTCGGACAGGGCCTTGAGGGTGTCTTCGGACGGCGGCTGGTTCTTCAGAATCGCGTCCTGAACCTCGGCGAAGGTCGCCTTCAGCCTTTTCAGGTTCCAGGTGGGCTGGCTCGTGAACACGAATGCTCCTCAATCCGACGGCGGCTCAGCCGAGCTTGGCGATGGCGGCGACCAGCTCATCGACCGCCGCCTCGGCGGTCGACCAGTTGCAAACGAACCTGACCGATCCGTCGTCGAAGCGATAGCAGGCCCAACCGTCCTCACGCAGGTCGGCGTGAGCGTCTTCAGGCATTCGCACGAAGACGATGTTCGCATCGACCGGATGGGCGAGCACAAAGGGCGTGCCCGCCTCGATCCCCTCGGCCAGCCGCTGGGCCATGCGGTTGGCGTGGGCGGCCCTGTCATCCCAGGCGCCGCTTTCCAGGAGACCCAGGATGGGCGCCGACAGAAAGCGGGTCTTGGACGACATCTGGCCCGCCTGTTTCAGCCGGTTGTCCAGCCGTCGGGCCAGGCTCTTGTCGAACAGCACCAGGGCCTCGGAGCAGCCCGCCCCGGCCTTGGCCCCGCCCAGCACCAGCACATCGACGCCCAGCCGCGCGATCTGGCCCAGGTCGAAGCCCGCGGCCGCGGCGTTGGCCAGCCGCGCGCCGTCCAGATGAACGCCGAGACCGCGCGCCTTGGCCGGTTCGATCAGCTTTCGCAATTCGTCGACGGTGTAGACCGCGCCGTACTCGGTCGCCTGGGTGAGGCTCAGCGCCGCGACCGGCTGCCGGTGGCCGACCTCGGTCTCCTCCAGAATGGCCTCGAGGCCGATGGGGTCGATCTTGCCGGAAAAGCCGGGAAGGCCGATCAGGCCGAGACCCTGGCCGAAGAAGCCGGGCGCCCCGCTCTCGTCGGTGCAGACGTGGGCGGCGTGATGCGCCGCCACCGCCTCGAACGGTCGCGCCAGCATCGACAGGCCGATGGCGTTGGCGGCCGTGCCGGAAAAGACGAACCGCACCTCCGCGTCGGCGTCCAGCCGAGCCCGCACCGCCTCGGCCGCGCGCGCGGTGATCGGGTCGGTTCCGTAGGCCGAGGCGTGGCCGGCGTTGGCCTCGGTCAGGGCCTCCAGCGCCTCGGGCGCCATGCCGGCGGTGTTGTCGGAGCCGAAATCGTAGCGCATGGCTCAGCCCTCCGGCTCGGGTGCGACCGGCGCGCTGTCGGCGCCGGAGCCGCGCGTCAGGCGGGGACCATCCGGGCCGCCGCTCACCACGACCACCGCCTCGGTCTCCGCGTCGCCATAGGGGACCGCCACCTGGTGCGGGAAGGGAATCTCGATGCCGGCGTCGTCAAGCGCCTCCTTGCCGGTCTGGTAGAGATCGGCCTGCGTCTGCCACCAGTCCTCTGATTTGACCCAGGCCTGCAGGGTGATCTGCACGGCGCTGTCCAGCAGCCCTGTCACGCCGCCCCAGGGCGGCGG
>CAXBPJ010000456.1:0-1963 GCA_963977325.1 uncultured Brevundimonas sp.
GGCGGAGCCGATGGAGGCGGGGTAGAAGGCCAGAAGGTCGCCGTTCTCGGCGAAGGCGCGCAGGGACTTCTCGGCCTTGTCGATCTCGATCCGGGCCACGGCCTGGGGCAGTTCCTGAGGCGAGACGGCGGCGACGGTGATGGTCTCTCCGGCCACGAAGCGGGCGTTCGGGTTCAGTTCCTCGAGGAAGTCCTGATCCATGTGGAAGCGTTCGGCGAGGGCTTCCTGGGGGCTGGTGTAGGCGAGAGTCTCCAGCTCGGCCTTGCCCTCCATGTCCTCGGGAATGGTCTCGACGAAGGGACCGGCCAGGTCCTCGGCGGTGAGGGTGTGGTCGGTCAGGGCGGGCTGGCCATCGCCGGAGACGAGGCGGTCGAAGGTGGCCTGATCGAGTTCGCCGGTGGCGTTCAGGTCGTTAGCTTCCTGGTAGGCGAGGATGGCCTGGCGGGTGTTCTCGCCGCCGAGGCCGTCGACGACGCCGGGCGAGAAGCGGGCGCGGTCCAGCAGGACCTGGGCGCGGGCGAGGCCGGCGGAGCGGGCCTGGCTGCCGGGCGCGGGGGCGGCCTCGAAGCTGGCGGTATCGATCGACTGACGGGTGAGGACCCCCGCCGTGGAGGTGGAGACGCGCGTGGGCGAAGGCGTCGGCTCCGGCTCTCGGTCACAGGCGGCGAGGACGAGGGCGGCGGCGCAGGGCAGGGCGAGGGCGAAGGGACGTAGGGACAAGCGAAGGCTCCAGTCGGGTCTTATTTCAGGGCGGCGGCGAGAGGTTGGGCGGTCATGTGCGCCCAGCAGGCGTAACCGGCGTCGTTCAGATGCAGATCATCGGGCCCGACACCGCCGTCGGGGACACCGGTCCAGGCCTGCATGGCGGCGAACCGGCTGGACACGGGATGGCCACGCTCGGACAGGGTCGGGTTCTTGCCCTGGAAGGATGGGTTGGCGGTGTCCTCGGGCAGAACCTGGGAGTCGATGAGCACGAGATCGACCTCGGCGTCCTCGATGATATCGAGGCCGCGGCGATAGTCGGTGAGGAACTGGTCTTCGGACCGGTCCTGGAGCACGTCGTTGGTGCTGAGCTGCCACAGGATCAGGTCGGGATCGGTTTCGGCGATCATGGCGGCCATGCGCCGGGAGGCGCCCTCGGCGGTTTCGCCGCCGATGCCCTTGTTGTGCACAGTGACAGCGACGCCGGGCAGGGCGGCGGTGAGTTCGCCCTGCAGCGCCGGCACGAAGCCGAGGTCGCGGTCGGAGGCGCCCGCGCCCTCGATGCTGGACGAGCCGATGGCCAGGATGGAGATCTCGCCTTCGGCTACCGCGGCGCGGGCGCGGTCCAGCGGCAGGCGCTGGATCCAGGTGGTCTCATCGACAGGACACTGCGCCAGATCGACGGGGACCGGCGGCGGGGCCTGGGCGATCGCTGCGGCAGGGACGGCGGCGAGGATCAGGGCCGCGAGCGCCACGCCAGGCCGCATCAGTTCTCTTCTCCCGTGGCCGGATCGGTCTCGGTCTCGCCGGAGTTGCTGGAGCCCTCCGAGCCGGCCGGCTCGGTCGCCGGACGGGGCGGCTCGCCGTCATGAGCCGGCGGCTTCAGGTTCTCGTTCTCGGTTTCCTTGGCGTTGCTGCTGCGCGGGTCGGCCATGCGGTCGTCTCCAGTGGAAAGCTCGACCGTTCAACGTCGCGGGGGCGTGGGGGTTTCGTTCACCATGCCGCTAAACCGTCCCGCAACAGGGGGTGGGCTATGCGCAGGCGATGAGCTCAGAGATTCAGGTCGAGATCGTCGCGCCTGGCGCGTTTTCCCCCGCCGACGCGGCCGCCTGGGATGCGTTGCGCGCCGCCGGCGGACTGGACCACCCCTATTTCGACCGGCGGTTCGTCGAGGCGGCGGCGGGGGTGCCCGGTGGCAAGGTGGCCCTGTTCCGGCGCGAGGGCCGATTGATCGGGGCGTTTTCGCATCAGCGGCGCGGGC